>DATBKR010000090.1:0-10226 GCA_036555805.1 Hyphomicrobiaceae bacterium
GTGCAGGCCGGCTCGGAGGAGCGCGTGGAGGCGCTCGACACGCTGCTGTGGACCTACGCCGAGGAGAGCTTCCTGCCGCACGGCACCCGGCGCGACGGCAACCCGGCCGCCCAGCCGGTCTATCTGACCGCCGACGATGTCAACCCCAACGGCGCCACGGTGCGCTTCCTGGTGGACGGCGCCGGCCTCGGCGAAATCGCGGGCTACGCGCGCATCGTCTACCTGTTCGATGGCCGCGACGCCGCGGCGGTGGCTGCGGCGCGCGAGCAGTGGAAGGCCGTCAAGGCCGCCGGCTGCGAGGCCACCTACTGGCAGCAGTCGCCCGAGGGCCGGTGGGAGAAAAGGGCGTGACACACCCATCATCCCTGAAGCCGAGGCCGCAGGCCGAGGCTATCCGGGACCTCGTGCAACGAGTCGAACCTCAGCAGTTCAGTTTGCCTCCCGAGGTCCCGGATCGGAGCGCTGCTCGCCTTCGGCTCGCATCGCCCAGGGGACCCATGGCCGGGATGACAGGTGCTTTACCGCAGCTTCAGCAGCGCGTCGGCGTTGGCGTGCGTGAGCTTTGCCATGTCGGCGGGGGAGAGGGAGATGCGGTCGAGGAAGGCGCGGCCCCTGGCATGGGGCGCGTAGGGGTAGTCCACCGAGAACATGATGCGGTCGATGCCGAACGTGAGTAGCGCGGCCAGGAGCGGCGGCTCGGAGAAGATGCCGCTGGTGGTGATCCACACCTGGTCGAGGATGGCGCGGCTCACCGGCCGCTTCAGGTGCTCGATCTCGAGCGCGAACGCGTTGTCGATGCGGTCCAGCATCACGGGCAGCATCTCTCCCATATGGCCGACGATGAGCTTGAGGCGCGGGTGGCGGTCGAGCACGCCGGCCAGCACCAGGCGCAGCACGTGGATGGCCGTCTCGGAGTGCCAGCCCCAGCCACCCTGCTCGATGGCGCGCGCCGCACCGGCCGGCAGGCCCGCGTAGTAGGCCCGGCGCACCGGCTCGGGCGCCAGGTGCGGGTGGATGTAGACGGGCACGTCCAGCTCCTCGGCCGCCGCCAACAGGCCGTCGTAGCTTGGGTGGTCGAGGAAGCGGCCCTCGGTGGTGCCGTTGACGAGCGCGCCGACGAAGCGCAGCTCCTTCATGGCGCGCCCCAGCTCCGCCGGGCAGGCGTCGGGGCTCTGCATCGGCAGCACCGCAAAGCCCGCGAAGCGGTCGGGATGGCGGGCGACGGCCGCTGCCAGGTGGTCGTTCATGGCGCGCGCCATGGCCACCCCGTCGGCGCCGGGCACCAGGTCGGGGCCCGGCCCGGTGTTGGAGAGCACCTCGACGGTGATGCCGGCCGCGTCCATGGAGGCGAGGCGCCGCTCGGCGATCTCGGGCAACAGCTCGGCGAGGCTCGGGCCTGTCGGCGCCGCGGTGCGCGGGCGGAAGCCGCGCCGGTTTACGGCGGCGGGGTCGATCTGCTTGACGAGGGCGGGAACGGTGAAATGCTCTTCGAGCGCGACGACACGCACGGGTCATGCCCTCCTCTATGATCTGCGGGGATTGTGGCACCGAGTGCCGGCTGCTGGGAAGGGGGAGGTCAGACCCGGGGTCGGACCCCTCGCAGCCGAGGCCAGAGAGAAATAAATATCTGGGATGCGAGGGGTCTGACCCCGCTTCAAGAGGAAGACCATGCAGACCTTCTCCTCCGATGGCGTACGCATCGCCTTCATCGACGAAAGCCCGGCCGGCGGCAGTGCCGACCCCGTGCTGCTGATTCACGGGTTCGCCTCCAGCGTGAGATACAACTGGCGCGAGACCGGCTGGATCGCCTTCCTCGTCCGCAACGGCTTCCGCGTCGTTGCCGTCGACAACCGCGGCCACGGCGAGAGCGAGAAGCTCTACGACCCCAAGGACTACAGCGTGGCGCTGATGGCCGGGGACGCCCGCCGCCTGCTCGACCACCTCGGCATCGCGCGCGCCCACGTCATGGGCTACTCCATGGGCGCGCGCATCTCGGCGTCCCTGGCCATCGGCCATCCGGACCGGCTGCGCAGCGCCGTGTTCGCCGGGCTCGCCGGCAACATGGTGCGGCCGGTGGCGGGCACCGGGCCCATCGCGCACGCCCTGGAGGCCGAGAGCATCGATGCCGTCGCCAATCCGACCGCCCGCACCTTCCGCGCCTTCGCCGACAGGACCGGGGGCGACCTGAAGGCGCTCGCCGCCTGCATCCGCGGTGCGCGCGAACCCATCACGCGCGAGATGGTGGCGTCCATCTCGTGCCCGGTGCTGGTGGTCGCCGGCGGCGACGACGTGATCGCCGGGTCGGCCGACGATCTCGCGGGGCTGATCCCCGGCGCCCGGGCCCTCACCGTGCCGCGCCGCGACCACATGCGCACGGTCGGCGACCGGGTGTACATGGACGGCGTGCTGGCGTTCCTGCGGGCGCAGGTGCAGGCGCAGTCGCACGGCTGCCGCGACGGCGCGGCCGGGCCGTGATGGCCGCGCCGCGAGCACCTCTTCTGGTCAGTAGTCGTAATCGCCGGCGAGACAGGCCTCGTAGCGGTTCCACCAGTATCCGCTGCCGGTGGCCACCGCTCTGCGCCTCAGCCAAGAGCAACCCTCGCCGTAGTCGTAGTAATAGTAGGGGTAATAGGCGAAGGGCGCGCCGATGAAGATCCGCCTGTGTCTGTGTATGTGCCCACGGTGGACATGGCCGTAGTTGCCATAGTTGCCCCCCACGAAGCGCGATGTCCCGGCGAAACGGGGCGCCGCCGTGAAGGGCCGGGCGCTGAAGTGGGTTGCGAAGTTGCCGCCCACGCGACCGCCGTATCCTCCTCCATGCCCGTGGCCGGAGCCGGCGTCTGCCGGACCGGGGATGCCTGAAACCAAGAGCAGGGCGACCGCCACGGCCCCACCCGACGCCACCAAGGTACGTCGTGCCATAGGATGCTCCATTTCCGACCCCCGGCCCCAGTCGTATGGTAAACGTTAGCGCGCGGAATTCCCAGCGGCGGTTGCGGTTGCATCGGGCGTGCGAATTTTTTCCGGTTCCCAATCGGGCGGCTGGGTCCCCGGCCTACGGGTCAGCGAGCGGCAGACCGGTCCAGCAGGCAAGGGTTGCATGGGGACGAGCCCGCTGTAGCCTGTCGGCTGCTTGCTGTTGCCTGCGCGGAACCTCCCATGCAGCCCGATCAACGGAGCGACGGAAGGGATGCCACCCCGCCAGCCCTTGAGGGCCGGTGCGTGCTGGTGGTGGAGGACGGCTGGCAGCTCGCCGATGCGCTGAAGCTCGTGCTGGAGAGGATGGGCATGGTCGTGGCCGGCCCGGCAAGCACTGCCAAGGAGGCCGAGGCCGTGGCGCGCGAGCGCCGCCCCGATATCGCGCTGGTCGATGTCAACCTCAACGGGGTGATGGCCTACGCGCTGATGGACCGGCTCGACGCGCTGGGCATCCGCATCATCGTCATCACCGGCTACGAGGAGCTGCCGCCGTCGGTGCGCAAGTATTCCGCCACCCTGCACAAGCCGTTCACGGCGGCGGCGTTGCAGGAGGCGCTTGAGGCTGCGGCGACCCCGTGAGCGGGACGGGCAGCGCGAAAAGGTCGAGCGCCGCCACGCCCTCCCGGTCCCGCCTGGCCGGCAGCGCGATGCGGCAGCGCACGCCGGCGGGCTCGAAGGCCAGGTCGACTGTCCCGCCCAGCTCGTAGGGAATAAGATTGCGGATGGCGCCCGTGCCGTACCCGGTCTGGCGAGGCGCCACGACCGGGGGCCCGCCGCTCTCGATCCACTCCAGCACCAGGGCGCCGGGCTTCTCTCCGTCTCGCTGCACGGCCCAGCGCACGGCAATGCGGCCGTGCGCCGTGGTCAACGCCCCGTATTTCGAGGCGTTGGTCGCAAGCTCGTGCAGGACTATGGCGATGGGTTGGGTGGTCGCCGGCGACAGCAGCACGTCGGGGCCTCCCACATTGGTGTTGCCCGTCCGGGCCCAGGGCGCCAGCTCCTGGTGGACTAGATCGGCGAGCCTTGCCCCCTCCCAGCGGCTGCGGCTGAGCAGCGCGTGGGCGTTGGCCATGGCCTGGATGCGGCCCTCGAACCCGCGCAGGAACTCCTCCATGGACGCGCTGCCGTCGCCGGTGCGCTGCGCCACCGTGGCGACGGAGGCGAGGACGTTCTTCACGCGATGGTCCAGTTCGTGCACAAGCTGGCGCTGCCGCTCCTCCGCGCGCCTGTGATCGGTGATGTCGCGCGTCAGCCCCTTGAGGCGCAGATAGCGCCCGTCGGCATCGAACTCCGCCCGGCCCGTCTCCTCGAGCCACACCTCGTGACCCTCCGAGCGCTTGAAGCGGAACGAGGCGGAATAGGAAGGGCTCCTGGGACACAGCCCGCGGATCTGCATGGCGAAGCGCGCGCGGTCGTCCGGATGCACGCGGGGCAGGAACTCGCCGGGCTGCCCCTTGCCGTGCGCCTCCAGCCCGAGCACCTCGGGCGCGTTGGCGCTGCGCTGCGTGAGGCCGGTGTGCGGATCCCACGCGAATGCCACCACCCGGCCGGCCGTGAGCGCCTCCTGCAGCCGCGTCTCGCTCTCGTGCAGGGCAAGGTCGACCCGCTTGTGTGCGCGCATCTCCTGCGTGACCTTGGAGATCAGCGCCGCCAGAAACCACCAGTAGCTGACGGAGAGCACGCCGAGCAGGACGTACACCTTCTGGTCCGTGAACAAGAGGCACTTGATCGCGGTGGGAAGCAGGATGCACGACATGTAGCTCCATGCGGCCATCGGCAACGCGGAGAGCAGGATGGTGCCGCTCGCGGCCATGCCGACGCCGAGCGCGACCAGGATCATCTCCTGGTGCGGGTTGAGCGTGCCGAGGTAGAGCACGCCCATGACGCTCCACGGCAGGGCCAGGAGGCAGCTGTAGACGGTGGCCCTGCTGGCCGCGCGCCGGAAGTTGCGCGGGGTGCGGCCGTGGCTGCGGAGGCGGCGGTAGAGGACCGCCAGGGCGACAGCGTAGGAGCCGGCGCACCAGACCGCCAGCTGCATTCTCGGGATCGACCCGGCCACGGCGAACGCCAGCACGGACGTATTGAGGATGTGCCCCAGCATCGCGTGGGGCGTGACCCTGGCGATGACATCGAGCTGGTGCTTCTCGAGTTCAGAAAGCTGCATGCAACAACCTTGGTGCGCGACGCATGTCTTTCGCAGCGCAATGCACGGGCATCTTGAAGCACGACGCCGAGGAGAGGCAAGCTCGCTGCCGGGAGACCGGCGCGCGCGGACTTGCCGTGGGGCGCCGTTTTGGCAGGGAACGGGCTGGAGGCGGTCGTGAGGTGCAAAGCCAGCGGCGCTGTGGCGCAGGACTCCATGGCCCGGCTGTGGGCCCAGGCGGCACACGACCTGCGCCAGCCCCTGCAGACGGCGCGCCTCCTCGCCGCTACGCTCGATGGCGCTTCGGCACGCGCGGAGCTTGCACGCCGGGCGCAGGGCATCGGCTGGGCCCTGGAGTCCCTGCAGGAAATGCTGGAGATCCTCGCCCTGCTGGCCCGCGTTCAGGCCGGCCTGCAGGTCGTCGCGCTGGGGCCCTGCGAGCTTGCCGATGCGCTGGAGCCGGCGGCGCGCGAGCTGGCCGTCATCGCCGCCAGGCGGAGCATTCCACTGCGGATGCGCAAACTGCAGGGCGCCGTCCGCAGCCATCCCAAGCTGTTGGCAGCGGCTGCCAGGAGCCTGTTCCTGAACGCGGTCAGGTTCGGAGACGGCACCGATATCCGCGTCGGCTGCCGCCGCGGAGGCCGGCAAGCGACCCTCGAGGTGGAGTTCGGCGGGGACGGCTCCGATGCGGCGATCGAGAAGCAGGCCTTCGTGCAGCTGATGCCATCGGACGACGGCCAGGGCGCCGGCGAGCTCGGCCTCGGCCTCGCGCTGCTACAGCATCTCTGCCCGATGCTCGGGGCCGGTCTGCACCACACGGGTCGGACGCCCGGCCGGCAGCTCCTGGCTCTGATGCTCCCGTTGCCCGGCCGCTGAGCCGCGTCGTCTTCAGATAAGTCTTTTTCCCAGCGCGGCGGCATGGGCGCGGTTGCTGGCGCCGAGCGTCTTGAACAGGGCGGCAAGGTGGGCCTTCACGGTGCCCTCCGCGACATTGAGCTCCTTGGCGATCTCCTTGTTGGACTTGCCTTCGACGAGCCACGTCAGAACCTGCCGCTGGCGGTGCGAAAGGTCGGCGCACCCGGGCCGGGCACCCCTCCCCGTGCGCGGCGCGTCAAGAGACTTGGGGGGCTGGGGCGGCAGCTCGGCCAGGATCGGCGGCACGTAGATTTCGCCAGAGAGGATGTAGCGCAGCCGGTCGATGAGCTGGTCCAGCGCCTCGGTCTTTATGATGTAGCCGTGCACGCCGGCCCAAAGCGCGTCCAGGATGTCCTGCCGCGCATCGGAGCCGCTGAGCACCACGACGCGCACATCGGGGCGCAGCGCACGCACGCGCGCGATCTGCCTTGGGCCTGCCAGACCCGGCATGAGCAGGTCGATGATGGCGAGCGTCAGGTCGCGCTCCTTGAGCAGGTCCATGGCCTGCTCGAAGCGCTCCGCTTCGAGGAACCGCGTCACGTTGAGGCGACACTGCAGCAGCTGCATGAGACCTATGCGCGAAACGGCGTGGTCGTCCGCGACCAGCACCGAGCCCCTGAATTCCCGCGCTGCGCGGCCACGCATGGTGCGTCCTCGTTGCATATCCGCCACTAGATGCCCGTGCGGAGCTCTTGACCCGCACCGCCCGCCCGCCGGTTTTCGACCGATTCTTCTTGGGCGCCGCTGCCGATTGATATAGGCTACATGGCCGAGGCGGATTAGCCAATTGGACTATGCTGAGGCGGCGCCCGCACCTCGCCTCGGCTAGTGGGCCAGTCCCGCGGCTTCGGAATTCCGAGGACGCCGGGATTGGCCCTCAGCCGCCGTTACCGGTTGCCCAGCTTCGCCTTCTCGGCGAACCGCACCGCCTCCTCGGCGGCCTTGAAGAGGGCGCGGGCCTTGTGGCCGCACTCGACCTGCTCGGCGGCGGGATCGCTGTCGGCGACGACGCCGGCACCGGCCTGTACATGCACGACGCCGTCCTTCACCAGCGCGGTGCGCAGGACGATGCAGCTGTCCATCTCGCCGTCGGCGGAGAAGTAGCCTACGCAGCCGCCGTAGGGCCCGCGCTTCGCCTTCTCCAGCTCGTCGACGATCTCCAGCGCGCGCACCTTCGGCGCGCCGGAGAGCGTGCCCGCCGGGAAGCCTGCCATCAGGGCGTCGATGGCGTCGTGCTTCCTGTCGAGCCTGCCCACCACGTTGCTGACGATGTGCATGACGTGGCTGTAGCGCTCCACCGCGAAGCTCTCGGTGACGCGCACGCTGCCGATCTCGGCCACGCGGCCCACGTCGTTGCGGCCCAGGTCGAGCAGCATCAGGTGCTCGGCCCGCTCCTTGGGGTCGGCCAGCAGCTCGGCCTCGAGCCTCCTGTCGGCGTCGGCGGTGGCGCCGCGAGGGCGGGTGCCGGCGAGCGGGCGGATCGTCACCTCGCCGTCTCGCACGCGCACCAGGATCTCGGGCGAGGAGCCGACGAGGGCGAAGCTGCCGAAGTCGAGGTGGAAGAGGAACGGCGAGGGGTTGGTGCGCCGCAGAGCGCGGTAGAGTGCGAAGGGCGGCAGCGTGAAGGGCACCGAGAAGCGCTGCGACAGCACCACCTGGAAGATGTCGCCGGCGGCGATGTACGCCTTGGCGCGCTCCACCATGCCCACGTATTCGGCCGGCGCGGTGTTGGAGACGGGGGCGGGGAGCGCCAGGTGCACGCCCGCCATGGCCGTGGCGTGGGGCAGCGGGGCATCGAGAGCGTCCACGACGCTGCGCAGCCGCTCGACTGCGCCGGCGTAGGCCGTGGCGGCCTCGACCCCCGACTCCGGCCGCACCGGCGTGACGACGATCATCTCGTCCTTTACGTTGTCGAACACCACCATCAGGGTGGGGCGCACGAACATGCCGTCGGGAACGCCCAGCGCGTCGGGCGGCTCGTTGGGCAGGCGCTCGATGAGCCGCACCGTGTCGTGGCCGAGGTAGCCGATGACGCCGGCGGCGATGGGCGGCAGCTCGGGCGGCAGCTCGATCAGCGACTGCGCCAGCAGCGCGCGCAGCGACTGCAGGGTGGGGGCCGCCTCGGGCTCGAACCGGTCGGGATGGATGTGGGCCCGACGGTTCACCTCGGCGCGCGCGCCGCGCGCGCGCCAGACCACGTCCGGGGCGAGGCCGACGATCGAGTAGCGGCCGCGGGCGGCGCCGCCTTCCACGGATTCCAGCAGGCAGCTCATGGGCCGCGCGGCGCCGAGTTTGAGCATGGCCGACACGGGGGTCTCGAGGTCGGCGACGAGGCGCGTCCACACCACCTGCGCCCTGCCGTGCCGGTAGCGGGCGGCGAAGTCCGCCCGCGCCGGCTGGGCGTCGAACTCCTGGCTGCCGCCGTAGTGCCTGGTCATGCGCTCCTCGTGCCCCGTCTGTGCGCCCGCCCCGGCTTCAAGCGCCAGCTTCAGTAGTCGCTCGACGCCTCCGTCTTGCCGCCGATGACATCGGCCACCAGCTTCTCGTTGACGGTGATGCCGTAGCGAGCGCGCAGGCCGGCGACGTACTGGTCGAGGACGTCGATGCGCTGCTGCCTGGTCAGCTCCGCCTTCAGGGCCGCCTCCTCGTCCGCGGTCGGAGTGCCGGCGGCGATGACGTCGGCCACCCTGAAGATGGTGCGCGACTTGCCGTCCGCGGTGGGGAACGAGGAGACGTAGCCCTTCGAATACTCGAACGCCTGCTGCAGCGTGGCCGGCGTGAAGGGGGCGGGCGGCGGTCCGGTGCGCTTGACGGGCGCCGTGCGCGCGACCTTTCCACCGAGGGCCTTGGCGATCTTGTCGAGGCCGTCGCCCGGTTTGAGCTGCTCGATCTGCTTGGCGACCTGGCTCGCGATCTCCTTGCGCCGCTCCTCCTCCATGAAGCTCGCCCGCACGGCATCCTTGACCTCGTCGAAGGCGCGCTCGCGCTGCGGCGTGACGCCGAGGACGTCGAACCACGCGTAGCCGCCGTCGCTGAGGTCGATGCCGTCGGTCTCCACGCCGGGCGAGGCGGCGAACACGGCCTCGATGATCTTGGGCGCATCCGGGTTGGCGATGATGACGGTCTTGCCGTCGGCGGTCTTGCCGGTGCGGTTGACGGCGGCGATCTCCTGGAAGGGCAGCTTCAGCTCCTCGGCGATCTCCTTGAGCGGCACTGCCTTGGCGCGCTCGGCCTCCACCCGTTCGTGCAGCTGCTGCAGCTGCTGGCCCACCCGGTCGGCGGCGATGCTGTCGCGGATCTCGCCCTTGACCTCGTCGAACGTGCGGGTCCTGCCCGGCTCGATCTCGCTGACGCGCAGCAGCACCGTGGAGAACTGCCCCTCGACGGGCCGCGACAGCTCGTCCTTCTTCAGCGCGAAGGCGGCGTCGGCGATCTTGGGATCGATCATCTCCGCCTTGGTGAGCAGGCCGAGGTCGATGTCTGTGGCCGGGAAGCCGGCTTTGGCCGCGGCCTCGGTGAAGTTCCTGGCCTTGGACAGCTCCGCATACGCCTTCTCGGCGGCGGCCTTGTCGGAGAAGGTGAGCTGCGCAACGCGGCGCTTCTCGGGGATGTCGTAGGAGGCCTTGGCGGCCTCGTAGGCGGCCTTGATCTCCTCGTCGGCGACCTTGACGCGGGCCAGCGCGGCGTCGCGGGTCAGCAGCAGCAGGTTGGCCTTGCGCTCCTCCAGCGCGATGTACTGGCCCTTGTTCTGCCGGAAGTGCTCCTGCAGCTGCTCCTGGGTGGGCTCGGCCACGGTGACGAGCTTGCTGAAGTCGGGCGTGAGGTGCTCGATGATGCGGGTCTCGTTGCGGTAGCGGTAGAGTGCGTCGATGACGAACTGCTGGGGCCCGGCCCCGGCGCCCAGGGTCTCGGTGAGCTGCTGGCGGGCCAGGTCGCGCCGGCGTTCCTCGATGTAGGGGCCCTCGCTGCGGTAGCCGCCCTGGCGCAGGAGCCGGTAGAACTGGTCCTTGGAAAACTTGCCGTCGGGACCCTGGAACGAGGGGTCATTGAAGATGCTGTTGCGGACCACCGCATCGGAGACCGTGAGGCCCAGCGCCTCGCCCTGCAGGTCGAGGGCGGTGATGCCGATGAGGCGCGCGAGGGCGCGCGGGGCGACGCCCAGGATCTGTGCCTGCTCCGGCGTGAGGGC
>DATBKR010000091.1:0-3645 GCA_036555805.1 Hyphomicrobiaceae bacterium
CGGCTGTCGTCGCGCAGGGCGCGCGCGCCGTCGAGATCCGCCGAGTAGCCCGCGGGCACGAAGCCGCCGTCGCGTTTGAGATGCGGCGGGTCATCGACCAGCGCCCGCGCCAGCAGCGGCTGCAGGGCCGCATCGCACGCCCCGAGCCGCCCGGCTATGCCGGCGAGCGTACCAGGCAGGCTCCGGTGCATAAGAGCGCCTCCCTCTCCGCGCCTGCGACCGGATTCCCCTCCCCCTTGTGGGGAGGGGTTAGGGATGGGGGGAAGCCCGACCTCTGACGTTCTGCAATCCCCCCCACCCTGTCCCTCCTCCACAAGGGGGGAGGGGACGCCGCGGCGAGCGCTCGACTTGTTCTCTGCCGCCCATCCCTCTTGCAGGGAAAACACGCCAGCGGCTTTGCGCAGCAATCCCGCGCACGTCGCCGCCGCCGCAAGGCTGTCGCGGATGGCGGCCAGATCGCGCGGGCCGCCGCGCTGCAGGGCCAGGCGGGACATGGCGCGGGCGAGGTCGGGCGCGTGGCGCAGCGTGCGCCGCAGGTCCTCGCGCAGCGCCTCGCCGTCGGCGAGGAAGGCCAGCGTGTCGAGGCGCGCGGTGATGGCATGCACCTCGCGCAGCGGGCTCGCCAGCCGCGCCGCCAGTTCGCGCGCGCCGGGGCCGGTGACGGTGCGGTCGATGGCAGCGAGCAGGCTCGCCCTGCGGTCGCCTGACGTGGAGCGCGTCAGCTCCAGGCTCGCCCGCGTCGGCGCATCGATCAGCATGTGGGCCGACGACCCGCCGCGCCGCGGCGGACGCAGGCACGGCCTGCGCCCGATCTGGGTCAGCTCGACGTACTTGAGGAGCGCGCCGACGGCCGCCAGTTCGCGCCGCGAGAAGGCGCCGAACGCCGCCAGGTCGGCCACGCCCAGCTGCGCCTTGAGCTGGCGCTCGCCCGCCAGGCTGTCGAAGGTGGCGGCCGGCACCGGCGTGGTGGCGCAGCCCGCCAGCGCCACGCCCCTGGCGATGTCCGGCTCGGCCAGCACCGCGTCGGACGCAATCGCCTCGCCCGACCCCAGGCGCACGATCTCACCCGCGAAGTCCGCCCGTGCCACCTCGCCCACCTCGAACTCGCCGGTGGAGATGTCGAGGGAGGCGAGCGCGACCTGCCCGCCGTCGCCATCCTTGCCGCCGGGCCGCGCCGCCCGGCCCGGCCCCGCGAAGACCGCCGTCAGGTAGTTGCGCGCCTTGGCGTCGAGCAGGCTGTCCTCGGTGAGCGTGCCGGGCGTCACCAGGCGGACGACGTCGCGGTGCACGACGGCCTTGGAGCCGCGCTTCCTGGCCGCGGCCGGGTCTTCCATCTGCTCGCAGACGGCCACCCGGAACCCCTGGGCGATCAGCCGCAGCAGGTACTCGTCGGCGCGCACCACCGGCACGCCGCACATGGGGATGTCCTCGCCCAGGTGCTTGCCGCGCTTGGTGAGGACGATGCTCAGCGCCTGCGCCGCGGTCACGGCGTCGTCGAAGAACAGCTCGTAGAAATCGCCCATGCGGTAGAACAGGAGGCAGCCGGGATGCGCCGTCTTGATCTCCAGGAACTGGGCCATGGACGGAGTAACGCCGGGCTGGATGCCGCGATGTACCGAAGATACCGGCTCAAACCGCCCCGGCGCTTCCCGTAGGCCCGGTTCGGAACGCTCCTCTTCGCCTTGCCGCATGCGTGCCACCGATTCAGCCGCCTCTACGGTACGCATAGCGGCTTGCCGGGCTCGTGGGAACGGCACGGGGCGTGGCTGGCGCGCCATTTGCACGCGATTTCATCGCGTGGCGATGCTTTGCGGGCGAGGTGTGCCGCATGGACCGTTGTGCCGCCCGGCCCGGCCCACTATGAGTGAAAATTTCCGCACCTGCGCGGAGGTTGGGAGATGTCCGCACGAAGCGGAGTTGGCGGAGGGGAATGGCATGCCCGTCAAGTTCGATGCAGCCCGCTTTACCGCCGAGGAGGCCCTGCAGTTCCACAGCCAGGGCAAGCCCGGCAAGCTGGAGATCGCCCCCACCAAGCCGCTCACCACCCAGCGCGACCTGTCGCTCGCCTACTCCCCGGGCGTCGCGGTGCCGGTGCTGGCCATCTCCCAGGACCCGCAGGCGGCCTACGACTACACCAACAAGGGCAACCTGGTGGCCGTGGTGTCCAACGGCACGGCCATCCTGGGTCTCGGCAATCTCGGCGCGCAGGCGGCCAAGCCGGTGATGGAGGGCAAGGGTGCGCTGTTCAAGCGCTTCGCCGATATCGACGGGATCGACCTGCTGATCGACACGCCCGATGTCGACGCCTTCATCAATTGCGTGCGCTACCTCGGCCCCAGCTTCGGCGGCATCAACCTGGAGGACATCAAGGCGCCGGACTGCTTCATCATCGAGGAGCGGCTGAAGGAGCTGCTCAACATCCCCGTCTTCCACGACGACCAGCACGGCACCGCCATCATCGCCGCCGCCGGCATGATCAACGCGCTGGAACTGACCGGGCGCAGCATCAAGGAGTTCAAGCTCGTCGTGAACGGCGCCGGCGCCGCCAGCATCGCCTGCATGGAGCTGCTGGCGGCCATGGGCATGCCCAGGAAGAACATGGTGCTGTGCGATACCAAGGGCGTGATCTGGCGCGGACGCAAGGAGGGCATGAACCAGTGGAAGTCGGCCTTCGCCGCCGACACCAAGGCGCGCACGCTGGCCGAGGCCCTGAAGGGCGCCGACGCGTTCTTCGGCCTCTCCGCCGCCGGCACCGTCACCAGGGACATGGTGCGCTCGATGGCGCCGAAGCCCATCGTCTTCGCCATGGCCAATCCTGACCCGGAGATTACGCCCGAGGAGGTGGCCGAGGTGCGCGACGACGCCATCGTCGCCACCGGGCGGTCGGACTATCCGAACCAGATCAACAACGTGCTGGGCTTCCCCTTCATCTTCCGCGGCGCCCTTGACGTGCAGGCCTCTACCATCAACGAGCCCATGAAGATCGCCGCTGCCAAGGCACTGGCCGCACTGGCGCGCGAGGACGTGCCCGACCAGGTCGCGGTCGCCTTCCTGGGCCGGCGCGTGAAGTACGGGCCCGACTACATCATCCCCGCGCCGTTCGATCCGCGGCTCATTTCCCGCGTGCCGCTGGCCGTGGCCAAGGCGGCGATGGAGAGCGGCGTGGCGCGCCGCCCGATCGTCGATCTCGAAGGCTACGCGAACCAGCTGTCCGGCCGGCTCGATCCGGTGGCGGGCTGGCTCGCCAGCATCATCGCCCAGGTGCGCTCCTCGCCCAAGCGCATCATCTTCGCCGAAGGCGAGCAGCCGCAGATCGCGCGCGCGGCTAACGCCTTCCTCAACCTCGGGCTCGGCCAGCCGGTCCTGATCGGCCGCCAGGAGCACGTGGCCGAGGCGTTCGCCACCGCCGGCATCGAGTTCACCGACGCCATCGAGACGCACGACACCAGCCGCGACGACCGCCGCCACGAGTACGCCGAGTTCCTCTACGCCCGCCTGCAGCGCCAGGGCTACCTGCTGCGCGACTGCCAGCGCCTCGTCAACAACGACCGCAACGTCTACGGCGCCTGCATGGTGGCCATGGGTCACGCCGACGGCATGGTGACCGGCGTCACGCGCAACTGGCACACCGCCTACGGCAACGTG
>DATBKR010000092.1:0-10750 GCA_036555805.1 Hyphomicrobiaceae bacterium
GCGACATACGTGACGTCGGTCTGCACGGGGGCGTTCGTGCTCGGCGTGGCCGGCCTGCTGCGGGGGCGGCGGGCGACCACCCACTGGGCCTACACGGACCTGCTGCCGCTGGTCGGCGCGACGCACGAGATGGGCCGTGTCGTCAAGGACGGCAACGTCATCACAGCGGGCGGCGTGACATCCGGCATCGACTTCGCGCTCGCTATGGTGGCCGAGATCGCCGGCGAGGCGGTGGCGCAGACGATCCAGCTCGGCATCGAGTACGACCCCGCGCCGCCGTTCGATGCAGGCCATCCCGACCGGGCGCCGGAGGCCGTCAAGGCGGCGCTGGCGGGCCGCTACGAGGCTTCGCGCAGGGCCTATCGCGAGGGCCTCGAGCGGAGTTTCGCCTCATCCCGACGATAAGGTGCGCGACAGGCGCCGATCCCGGATCTCTCGGCGCCGGCCGAGCGTCAGAACCGGGCGCGGACCTTGAAAGGTGCGCACACCGCGTGGTTAAACACTTGTTAGTGGAACTGGAGTTGAGTGCAGCCGAGAGTACAAGCGCGAGGGAACTCGTCATGCTCAAAAGTGCGTGGGCCGTAGCGATGGCGGCCCTTCTTTCCGCGTCCGCAGCCCTGGGAAGCGGGCCCGCCGCGGCCGGCAATGACGAAAACCCCGACGGGTACGGTTTCTATACGCCGCTTGCCCGCAGCCATGGCGCCTACCGCTACGATCCGCGCTCCTGGTACTACCGGCAGCCCGGCTACTACCCCAGCTATGCCTCCAACTACTGGGTGCCGCGGGCGCACATGCGATACCGCCATCGCTACACCTATTATGGTCCGAAATACCGATACTACCCAGCGTGGGGCTATCCGTTCTGGGGCTATCAGGAGTGCGGTGACTGTCGCTGGGACTGGCTGAGAGGCTGGTAAGGGCGTCGGCGCAAGCGCCGATGTCGCGTTCACGCCATATTCATATGCTGCACAGCGTAATGTAGGCGACGGATATCGTCGCCTGTCAGCGTTTTGCGAGACGACGAATCAAGAGATCGTCCGGCGATCAAGATGAGCCACCCGCTCGGCGGTGCGCACGGGAGACCTACGATGACGAAGAAGATCTTGCAGAGTGCTGCGGCGCTGGCGCTCGTCGCCTGCGTCTTCGCAGCCAGCATGCAGCCGGCCGATGCGCACTGGCGCGGACGCGGCGGCGGTGTGGCTGCGGGCGTGGCGATCGGCACCATCCTCGGCCTCGGCATCGCCGGGGCTTATGCTGGCCCGCGGTATTACGCCGACGGCGCCTGCTACCCCGGCCCGCGCCAGTGCGGCTACGTCGGCCGCAGCTGCTGGTTCAACCGCTGGGGCGAGCGCGTCTGCGGCGGCGGCGCGTACCGCTGCTGGCGTCCGACGGTCTGCGACTGATAGCCGATAGGGGCCTCAATTTGGCGAAGGCGCCGCTCTCCGGGCGGCGCCTTCTGTCGTTGGGGCACGCGCGATGCGCACGGGCGGCGTGATTTGGCGGGCTACCGACTGCCGAACAGGCCGAGACGGCGGGCGGCGGCCCAGTGCAGCGCCACGGCGGCGGCGTTGGACACGTTGAGGCTGGCGAGGGCGCCGTCGGTGGCGATCCGCACCAGCCGGTCGCAACGCTCGCGCGTGAGCTGCCGCAGCCCCTTCCCCTCCCCACCCAGCACCAGGGCCACGTTTCGAGGCCAAGCCGCCAGTTCCAGCCCGTCTCTGGCGTTGCTGTCGAGCCCCAACACGGTGAACCCCGCCTCTTTCAGCTCGGCCATGGCGCGGGCGAGGTTCTGCACGAGCGCCACCGGCACCTGTTCCAGCGCACCCGAGGCCGACTTGGCGAGCGCGCCGTCGAGCGGCGGGCTGTGGCGGCGCGTCATGACGAGGCCGCCGGCACCGAATACCGCCGCCGAGCGCAGGATCGCGCCCACGTTGTGGGGATCGGTCACGTGATCGAGGATCAGCAGCGGCCTGCCGCCGGCGCCGGCGGCCAGATCCTCCAGCGTGGGCTCCTCCAGGGGCTCCGCTTCCGCCAGCGCACCCTGGTGCACGGTATCCGCGCCCAGGCGCCGGTCCAGGTCCCTCGGCAGCACCCGCTCGTGCGGAACTTGCCGCGCCGTCAGCGCCGCGCGCAGCCGGTGCTCGGCGTTGTCGGTGAGGTAGAGCCGGCGGATGCCGCGGCTTGGATTGCCGAGCGCCGCCTCCACGGCGTGGATGCCGAAGATCAAGGTCGCACCGGCGGCGCCCTGCCGGTGGGTCTCTCGCGACAGCGGCGGCCGGCGTCGATGCTGCATGTCCCAGGTCCCGCGTCTGCCCCGCTGGCCCACAGAGCGGTGCGCTGCACGCGCTCCTGCGCCCCGGCCAGTTGCCCAGCCGGTGCAGGGGCCCGGTCAGCGGCCCGCGGGCGTCGAGAACAGGCGGCCCCGCCGCGTTCAGTACTTCTTCGGGGCCGGTGCTGGCGCCGGAGTAAGCGGAATGATCACGCGAGTCCAGCCACGGGTGTCGTGGCCGTGGTAGTTTTGTTCTTCCACGTCTGTTGTCACGTAGGTCTGCAGGATGACGGGCCCGAAATCGTACCCGACGAGACCGCCGACGGCGAACTGGTTCTGGTGCG
The DNA here is from genome assembly GCA_036555805.1 of Hyphomicrobiaceae bacterium. Taxonomy (GTDB): domain Bacteria; phylum Pseudomonadota; class Alphaproteobacteria; order Rhizobiales; family Hyphomicrobiaceae; genus AWTP1-13. Next base: position 2,614 of record DATBKR010000092.1, read on the forward strand.
GAAAGTTGTCTGCCGGGTTGCCCACGTCCCATGACCCGAACGCGACCGGACCGAATTCCCACTTGCCGTATTTCTTGGTCAGCGTGAGGTCAAGATTGAGGAAATCAGGATTGCAGCCGAAGCCCAGCGATGGCGCCGGGCACGGCGAAGTTTGCGGGCGATCGGTTACGCTGTCGAAGTGCGTGCCCCACACGAGATTGGCCGTCGCGTTCCAGCCGCCGCCGGTATAGCTGACCGCGAAGCGCTGGTTGAGCGACGTGTCGCTCCAGGCCACGCTGGATTCCCAGTTGAAATAGGCGCCGATGGCATAGCTGAAACCCCATCCGCCCCCCAGGTCCCAGGCGAGCTGGCCCAGGAATGCGGGATTGTACATGCCGGCCGTGTAGTTCGTGTCGGTGACGCCTGCTTCGATCGACGGCCAGGCGGCCAGGAACTGCAGCCGACCGCCCAGGATCGTCCAGGGGGTCGACCAGGCGATCACCGGGATGTTGACGCCCACGCAGGTGTCCTTGGGATCGGTATCCCTGCAACCCCAGTCGGCAGTATTCACGAAGTAGAACCCCTGAGGCAACGGCGCCCCCGTGGCGATGCCCACCAGCTCGCCGGGCTGGGTCACGGACCCGGCGAAACCCGGGGCGGTTGCACACAGCGACAGCACCCCCGCCGCCGCCACTCCTGTCAGCTTGCTCCTCATGGCCTGTCTCCAATGCCTTCCCGCTGAGCCGCCACGCTCCATCGCGATGTCCACGCCCGTCACCTTCGACGCCTGCCCACGGCGCGCCCGCACCTCGCTGCACGCCGACCAGTTGCACGCCGACAAAAAGGGGAACTCTCGCGGTTTCAGCGCCGCCGCCGACGCGCGTCCGGCGCGCGTGCCAGCCAGCAACCCTGCGAGGAGCACGTCAGGCACTCAGCGCCGACAACGAGTGCTGTCCTGCTACGTCGCCCGGACCGACTGAGACCGACTGAGACCGACTGACTTGGGGTCCGGAGCCGGCACCCACGGTGCTGCGCACGCCCGCGCGGAAACCTGCAACCTAACGTTGCATGTTTACTGTGCGTCGTCTGCCGAAGGCAAATGCGGCGCATGCGAAAATCGACAGCCATGCGCCTCTGGGTTCTGTTTTTCCACCACGTGTGACGCAAACGTCTCATTCCGGGCGGATTCAGTGCCCGTTGACGTTTGTCTCAGCCAAACCATCGTCAGGCCCGCTTCGGCAGTCGGCATTCGGCCATCGAGCATCGGCAGTCGGGCGATATTCGAGATTCGTGCCGGCTCATGGGTAAATCCTGGCCGCGGGTCCTCGATGCCTGCGCAACTTTGCTCTTTTTGGGATGCCGAAGCCCAGCCAGCCGCCTTGCAGCCGACACCCCACAACCCGGCGCTCGCCGGAAAGACGGCGCTCAGCGATGGGGGTAGATGACGACAGCCAAGGCCACGACGGCGATGGTCACGATGATGACGAACACCAGAAACGGCCGGTCGATGGGACCGCGGTCGTCCATCAGCTTCCTCCCTTGGCCAGGCCGATTCTCCGGGCTGCCAGTCCAACCTCGCGCACCTCGCGCGGCCTTCGCGAACGATAGCAGACCCCCGCCTGCGCCGTCCATCGCGGCTGGGGCTGCTGGCATCGCGAGACCCTGGCATCGCGAGACCTCGGCGGGGAACTGCAGGCCGGGTTTGCTCACCCAGCCCTGCCGCAAACCTGTGGTGCTTGCCACTCGGGCCGGACGGGCGGTAACGAGGGGCATGGACACCTCGCAGCAACGCCTCGCTGGCCGTCTCGCGCTCGTCACCGGAGCCACGCGCGGCATCGGCCGGGCCGTGGCGCTCGCCTACGCCAGGGAGGGCGCGCACCTGATCCTGGTGGGGCGCACGGCGGGTGCGCTGGAAGAGCTGGACGACGAGATCCGCGCTCTCGGCGCCGGCGCCACGCTGCTCACCCTGGACCTCAAGCGCCACGACAAGATCGACGCGCTCGGCCCCACCATCTACCAGCGCTGGCAGAAGCTCGACATCCTGGTGGGCAACGCCGGCATCCTGGGGCCGCTGACACCGCTGGGACACCTGACGGCCGACGCCTGGGACGAGGTGCTGGCCGTCAACCTCACGGCCAACTGGCGCCTGATCCGCACCCTCGACCCGCTCCTGCGGGCTTCCGACGCGGGTCGGGCGATCTTCGTCTCCTCCGGCGCCGCGGTGCGACCGCGGGCCTATTGGGGCCCGTACGCGGTCTCCAAGGCGGCCCTGGAAGCGCTGGTGCGCACCTACGCCGACGAGGTGGCGAACACATCCGTGCGTGCCAACCTGGTCAATCCTGGCCCCACCCGCACCCGCATGCGCGCCCAGGCCTTCCCCGGCGAGGACCCCGCCACCCTGCAGGCCCCCGAGGACCTCGCCGCCACCTTCGTGCGTCTGGCCGAGCCCTCCTGCACCGACAACGGCCGCCTGTTCGACCTGCGCTCGGGCGAGGTGGGGTAGGGGTGGCTGCGTGACGCCCCTTCAGCGGGCATCAGCGGCCGAGCTCGGTAGGGTCTGGATCGAGGCGGGACTTGTGGCGAAACTCGAGGATCACCGCGGCCACGGCAGTGAGGGTGTAGTATATGCGATAGGGTAGCGCGTCAGCGAGAGGACGCGGCCATCCGGGGTAGCGGTTCGCCGGCCCCGGTCGAGCGAACGCATGCCGGCCTGCGACGTTTACCGGATGGAAGATCGCGGTCCCTGCCCATGCCGAAGCCGGTCCGCCGCGCCTTATTACTTTATTTAGGCTGTCGCCGCTAATTGACGGTCCCAGTCCGGCACGCTGGCGCGTCCGCCACGCTCCCCGCTCAAAATGGCGGGACGCGCACCCGTGCCGCGGCGTATGATCGCCCTGCGGCGGGCGGAACACGCGTGCGTAGGAACGTTGCAGCATGGCACCCAGACCGAACTGGAAGGGCTATCTGAAGCTCTCCCTCGTTTCCTGTCCGGTCGCGCTCTTCCCCGCGACCACCACCTCGGAGCGCGTCTCCTTCCGCACCCTCAATCGGGCCACGGGCAACCGGGTGAAGCGCCAGTTCGTGGACGAGCAGAACGGGGACCCGGTGGAGACCGAGGATCAGATCAAGGGCTACGAGGTCGCCAAGGGCGAGTTCATCCAGATCGAGGACGACGAGCTGAAGTCGGTCCAGCTGGAAAGCAACCACACGATCGACATCGAGCAGTTCGTGCAGCGCTCGGAGGTGGACCAGCTCTATCTCGATACGCCCTATTATCTGACGCCGACAGACCGAGTCGGCGAGGAGGCCTTCGCCGTGATCCGCGACGCCATGCGCGCCGAGAAGATGGTGGGGCTCGCCCGCGTGGTGCTGTTCCGGCGTGAGCGCATCGTCATGCTCGAGCCGCGAGACAAGGGCATCACCGTCACCAGCCTGCACTACGCCAACGAGGTGCACCAGGCCGCCAACTACTTCGACGAGATCCCCAACCTGGATCTGCCCAAGCAGATGCTGGAGCTGGCCACCCATATCATCGACAAGATGACCGGCAAGTTCGAACCGGAGAAGTTCGAGGACCGCTACGAGAACGCGCTGATCGAGCTGATTCGCTCCAAGCAGAAGGGCATGCCGGTCAAGGCGCAGCCGGTGCAGCGCCAGACCAACGTCATCAACCTCATGGATGCGCTGCGACGCAGCGTGGAGGGCGCCGGCGCGCCAGGTGGCGCCCCAGGCAGCGCCAAGGGCGGGGCCGAACGCGCGGACAAGAAGGCCGACAAGGCAGCGCTCGCCAAGAAAGCCGAGAAGACCGAGAAGGCTGCGCCGAAGACGCGCACGTCCGCCGCCAAGGCCAGGACGCGCAGAGCCGGGTAGCGCGTGCGCCGCATGCCACGCCGGACCGCCAGCAGCTCGCTCCGCGAATACCACGAGAAGCGCGACTTCACGCGCACCGCCGAACCGCGGGGCAGGCTCAAGCGCGCGGGCGGCCACCTGTTCGTGGTGCACAAGCACGCCGCGCGCCGGCTGCACTACGACCTGCGCCTGGAGCTCGACGGCGTGCTCAAGAGCTGGGCCGTCACGCGCGGCCCCAGCCTGTCGCCCGGAGACAAGCGCCTCGCGGTGCGCACCGAGGACCACCCGCTCGACTACGGCGAGTTCGAGGGCCGCATCCCCGAGGGAGAGTACGGCGCGGGCAGCGTGATCGTTTGGGACCGCGGCCGCTGGTCCACCGAAGGAGACCCGCACGAACAGCTCGCCAAGGGGCACCTCGTGGTCGACCTCAAGGGCCGCAAGCTCAAGGGGCGCTGGCACCTCGTGCACATGAAGGGCCGCGAGACGGACCGCCGCGGGCGCGGCAACGAGAACTGGCTGCTGATCAAGGCCGAGGACGAGTACGCGACCCATGTCGGCGGCGACCGCCTGCTGGAGGCGGAGCCGCGCTCGGTCAAGACCGGACGCACGGTGGAGGACGTGGGCAAGGGCAGGGTGAAGATCTGGCGCAAGGACGGAGCGCAGTCTCCCTCTCCCCGGAAGGACGGGGTCAGACTCCTGGCCTCGACCGCCGAAGAGAGAATCGAACCTGCGCGCGAGGGGTCTGACCCCGCTTCCGCGAGCGGGGCGAGGGAAGCTCCCGCCCGCATCAAAGGCGCGAGGCCGGGCTCGCTCCCCGGCTTCGTCGAGCCGCAACTGGCCTCGCCCACGGCCAGCCCGCCGGCGGGCACAGGCTGGGTGCACGAGGTCAAGTTCGACGGCTACCGCCTGATGGCGCGCATCGACCGGGGTCGCGTGAAGCTGCTGACACGCAAGGGTCTCGACTGGACGGACAAGTTCGCCTCCCTGAAGAAGGCCCTGGAAGGGCTGCCGGCTATGACCGCCCTGCTGGACGGGGAGGTGGTCGTGGAATCGGAGAGCGGCGCTCCGAGCTTTGCCGATCTGCAGGCCGATCTCAGCGCCGGCCGCAGCGACCGCTTCCGCTACTACCTGTTCGATCTCCTCCACCTTGACGGCATCGATCTCACCGGCGCGCCGCTGCTGGAGCGCAAGACCGCCCTGGCGCAATTGCTGGCCGGGCACAACGGCGCGCTCACCTACAGCGAGCACTTCGAGGGCCGCGGCGCCACCGTGTACGAGCACGCCTGCCGCCTGGGGCTGGAGGGCATCGTCTCCAAGCTCAAGACCGGCACCTACCGCTCCGGCCGCGCCAAGTCGTGGGTCAAGACCAAGTGCTCGGAGGCGCATGAGCTGGCTGTCATCGGCTATCTGCCGTCAACCACTCAGCGCCGCGCCATCGGCTCGCTGGTGCTGGCCGCCGCGCAGCCGAAGGGAAACCTTCGCTATGCCGGACGCGTTGGCTCAGGGTACTCCAGCGCCGTCGCCGAGGATCTGTGGCGCCGGCTGGAGCCTTTGCGTATCGCCGCGCCGCCGCTCGATCAGCCGCCACCGGCCGACGTGCGCCGCAACGTGCGCTGGGTGAAGCCGGCGCTCGTGGCGGAGGTGGAGTTCCGCGGCTGGACCGCCGACGGCATCGTCCGCCACGCCGTGTTCAAGGGCCTCAGACCGGAGAAGGATACCGCCGACGTGGTCCGCCCGAAGCCCGCGACGAAGCGAAAGGACCCGCCGGTTCTGCCGGTCGCCCTCACCCACCCGGACCGGGTGTTGTGGCCTTCCGTGGGCGTCACCAAGGAGGGACTGGCCGAGTTCTACGCCGAGATCTGGCCGTGGATCGCCCCCCATGTGGTCGACCGGCCGCTGGCGCTCGTGCGGTGTCCTGGCGGCGTGGACGAGACCTGCTTCTTCCAGAAGCACGCCTGGGCCGGCATCAGCGAGCACGTCAGGCGCTCGCACGATCCCGAGGACGGCGAGGAGATCCTCACCATCGACAGCGTCGAGGGGCTGTTGTCGCTGGTGCAGTCCTCGGTGTTGGAAATTCACGTCTGGGGCGCCACCCTCGCCAGCATCGACAAGCCCGACGGCATCACCTTCGATCTCGACCCGGCGCCCGATGTCGAGTGGGCGGACGTGGTGGGCGCAGCGCTGGAAGTGCGCGACCGCCTGAAGCAGGCGGGCCTGGAGAGCTTCGTCAAGACCACGGGTGGCAAGGGCCTGCACGTCTACGCCCCGCTCAAGCCGCAAGCCGACTGGTCCGCCGTCAAGGACTTCGCCCACAGGCTGGCGCGGGCGATGGCCGCCGACAGCCCAGCCAAGTACCTGGCGATGGCCTCGAAAGAAGCGCGCCGTGGGCGCATCTTCGTCGATTACCTGCGCAACGGCCGCGGTGCGACAGCGGTCGCCGCCTACTCGACACGCGCGCGCGCAGAGGCCACCGTCTCCACGCCACTGGGCTGGGACGAACTGGGCCCCGAGATGCGCTCCGGCCGCTTCACCGTCGGCAATCTCCTCAACCGCCTCTCCCACCTCGCCGACCCCTGGCAGGACCTGCGCAAGAAGGCCCGCCGCCTGCCCGCGCGATAGAAGGCAGCGTCAACGGCCGCGCGACCACGCAGGATTGCAACAAAGGCCCAAGAGAAAACAGCGAGGCTCAAAAGAGATTTGGGCTGATATAAAGCATGATGATAAACTGCGTATATGCCTCCAAAGATACGCGAGCTCATTGCTGACCTTGAAAGGGCAGGTTTCATCAGCCGCGGCGGCAAGGGCAGCCACCGCAATTTTGTGCATCCAAGTGTCACTGAGCCTGTTACGGTATCCGGCAAGTTGGGCGACGACGCCAAGCCTTACCAGATTAAGGCCGTGCGGCGCGCAATCGAGGACGCGGACGGATGAAGGATAGCGCCAGGTACGCGAAGATCGTCGAGTGGTCCGAGGAGGACCAATGCTACGTCGGCAGCGCGCCCGGCCTGATCCGGGGCGGCTGCCACGGCGACGACGAACGACAGGTCTTCGACGAGCTGTGCCAGATCGTCGAAGAGGCGATCGAGCTCTATCGGCAGGACGGCAAGCCCTTTCCCCCGGCCACTGCGGGGCGCGGCCTCGCCAGCCATCTCCAAGGGGCCGCTTGAGCGTCCCAGTTTACGGCCGTACCTGGGCGGATAGCCAGCTTTTCGCCCTCGGACGCCGTCAGTACGAGCCGCCTCGTGCGGTGCGTGAGATGATGGCCTCGGTGGCCGCATCGGGGCCGTATTCGTGCGGCGGGGATATGCTCAACAGCTCGATCAGCTTGGATCGCGCGCGGTTGACGCGGCTCTTGATGGTGCCCACCGCGCAGCCCGAGATCTCGGCCGCCTCCTCGTAGGAAAAGCCGGCCGCGCCGACGAGCACCAGCGCCTCGCGCTGGTCCGGCGGCAGGGCATCGAGCGCCTTGCGGAAATCCTGCATGTCGAGGTGCCCCGGCTGCTCGGGATGCACCGACAGGTCGGCCGCCCTGGCGCCGTCGCGGTCCTCCACCTCCCGTCGCCGGCGGCGGCAGTCCGAGAAGTAGGTGTTGCGCAGGATCGTGAACAGCCAGGCGCGCAGGTTGGTGCCTTCCTGGAAGTCGTCGATGTTGTTCCACGCCTTGAGCAGGGTCTCCTGCACCAGATCGTCGGCACGCTCTATATTGCCGCACAGAGAGACCGCGAACGCGCGCAAGTTCGGCACCAGGCCGAGCATCGCCTCCTTCACCGGACCGGACACGCTGCTCACCGGTGCTTCTCCTCCTCGGTCTCCAACTGCGCCAGCAGCGTGATGAAGCGTTCGGGCACCGGTTCCGCGGCCACGTCGGCGAAGACATCGCGAAGCAAACGCCCGATCTGAGCCTGAACCGTGCGGTCCAGCATGGCCGGCGGCCGATCGGCAACTTGGCGGCGGCGATCTGGTGGTGGCATGTCTGCCGGCAAAGCGTGGAGCGGGTTCGCGCTATGTACGATACGGAGATGCGGCCGATTTGGCGCTCCCGATGGTTTCGTTTGTTCGGTCAAAGCGTTATCGTCATCGGCCGAGTTGTATTGCGGTCCTGTCAGCGGCTCGGCAGATGTGGTGTTTGTCATCACCTTCCCTCCCAGGTGCATGCGAGCTTGGGAACAAACTCGATAGGCCGGCAGAAGTTCCCTGCTGGAACGGCTGCCGTGGCTTGCGCGTTCCCTTGCGAGGGCCAGGGGAGGGTCCGGCACCAGGGAGGGGCCATGTCCATTGCGGAGAGAGTTAACACGGATCTGCCGTTTCT
>DATBKR010000093.1:0-3784 GCA_036555805.1 Hyphomicrobiaceae bacterium
CAACGCCGAGGCCTATACCCAGCGCTTCCCGTTCCTGACGCCGCTCCTCCTGCACGAGGGCGTGGTGGACTTCGCGGCCAACGTGCCGCCCACCGACACGGTGCTGCTCGCCACCACCGCCGCCGTGCTGGTGCGCGAGGATGCGCACCGGGCGCTGGTGAGCCTGCTCGCCCAGGCCGTGCAGGAGGTGCACGGGGCGCCGGCGGTGGACGCCAAGGGCGAGGCGCAGCTGTTCCAGCAGCCGGGCGTGTTCCCCATTGCCGCCGACCCCGAGTTCCCGCTGTCTGAGGAGGCGCGCCGCGTCTACCGCTCGGGGCCGCCGTTCCTGCAGCGCTATGTGCCCTTCTGGGTAGCCGCCACGATTGACCGGCTGGTGGTGTCGCTGGTGGTGCTGGTGCCGATCCTGATCCCGCTGGTGCGCTTCGCGCCGCAGATCTACAGCTGGCGGGTGCGCCGCCGCATCCTCTACTGGTACGGCGCGCTGAAGCGGCTGGAAGCGGCGGCGCGCGGCGCCGCATCGCCGGAGGCGAGGGCCCAGCACCTTGCCGAGCTCGACCGCATCGAGGCGGCGGTGGACGACATCCCCATCCCGCTCGCCTACTCCGACAAGCTCTACGAGCTGCGCCAGCACATCGAGGTGGTGCGCCGGCGGCTCACGGGCCACGCCCAAGGCGCCGCGGTCCTGGCTGCGGAGTAGCGGCGCCCAAGGATCGCCAATGAGATCAGGGAGCGGTCAGCAAAGGTCGACGGTGCGCGCCTGGCCGGTGCTGCAGCAGGGGTGGGTGCGCAATCTCCCGTAGATGGCCATGAGCCGCGAGGTCAACTCGCCCCCGTCCTTCATGTAGGCGTCGAGGAGGGCCGCGCTGCAAGCGCGCCACTCGGAGCGGGCCCTACGCGGCGTCCTTGGCTTGTGCCGGGGGCGTCTCGGCGACCGTGCCGGGGCCCTCGGCGAGGCGCGGGTCGGGTGCGCCCGGCGCCTTGAGCGCGGTCCACTCGCCTGCCATCCAAGCGGCTGGGCCGGGTGGAGGAATGCTCGGGAGAGGTTCTGCGGGGCCGACGAGAGGGGTGCGATCCGGCGTCCAGAGGCTCGCCACCAGCGCCGAGGTCGCCCTCCAGAGCGAGAACGGCGCGAAAACGCGGCGCGGAGCGGTTTCGATCACCTCGATGCCCGCATCCCGGGCGATGCGTACCATGTGCTCCGTGCGGCGGCCGCCGCGGAAGGCAATCACCAGTTCGGGTCGACCCTCGACCAGCATGCGCTCGTTTCTCACCCGTCCGGAATCCCGGCCCAGCCGCATCGGGTCGGCGTAGTAGACCTCACAGGTCACGCCATGGGCCTCGGCCCACTCCTCGGCCAGCAGGTCGGCGCCGTGGGCGCCGCCTGCGATCATCTGGGCGAAGCTGCGCACCTGGTGCAGGCCGTCGAGTGTGTCCGACAGCTCGGCCCGGTCGCGGAAATCACGGCCGCCGCAGACGAGCACGCAGAGGCTGGCCTTGCCGCCGCCGGTGTGGATGCGCGTCATCTCGTTGTTACGCATTCTGACACCACTCTGTAGTATAGACGATCTGTGCGCCGACAGTGTCGACGAGAGAGGCGCCGCATCTGGAGAAGAGCGGGCACCCTGCGAGAGGGCAGGCTGCCCGCACGCGGTACTTTTCGCCTTGCGCGCGCCGATCGCAAGATGTGGCGTGCCATGGGGTTCTGAAATTTCCGTGAAATTTGCCTGAAGTCTCCGCTGCCGACCCGACTTTATCAGGCGGGGGCGTATGGCTTGGCAAAAAAAGCTGCCGAGCTGGGTGCGGCGGGGCGGTCGGCCCTAACCGCGTTCAGGCCCTGGCGGAGGGAGGCTCGGCGAGGAGGTCCCGCAGCACCCGCGGCAGGGTCTCGGGCAGGTCCTCCGCGATCAGCCCCACGCCGAACGCGTCGGCGCACGCCCCGTGCAGCCAGACCGCGGCGCAGGCGGCCTCGAAGGCGGGCATGCGCTGGGCGAGAAGCCCCGTGACGAGGCCAGCCAGCACGTCGCCCGATCCGGCGGTGGCGAGCCACGGTGGGGCGTTGTCGTTGATGGCGGCGCGCCCGTCGGGGGCGGCGACCACCGTGTCGGGCCCCTTGAGGATGACGACGGCTCCGCTGGTGGCCGCGGCTTGGCGCGCCCGCTCCAGCTTGGAGCCCGGCAACTCCCCGAACAGGCGCTGGAACTCGCCCTCGTGCGGGGTCAGCACCACCGGTGCGGTGCGCCCTTTGACCGCCGTGAACAGCGTCTCTGCCGTGGGATCGGGGTCGGCACGCACCACGAAGCCAAGCCCCGCGGCCTTGACGGGCGCGGCGCTTCCGTCGGAGGCAAACGAAGTGACGGCGTCGGCATCGAGCACCACGGCCGGCGGGGCGCCGAGTATGGTGAGCGCCGTGCCCGCGGTTGCCGCCCCGACCCCGACGCCGGGCCCGATCAGCACGGCATTGCGACGTTCGTCGGCAAGGATCTCGGTCAGCGCAGCGTCGGAGGCGACCGCGCGCACCATCACCGCGGTGGCGTGCGTGGCGTTGATGGCGGTGGCCGCGGCGCTGCCGACCAGGGTCACCAGTCCCGCGCCTACGCGCAGTGCTGTGCGCGCCCCCATGCGGGCCGCGCCGGTGCTCTCGGCGGGGCCCGACACAACGATGGCGTGGCCGCGCATGTACTTGTGGGAGTCGAGCTGCGGCCGCGGGAAGTGCGAGAGCCACAGGGCGGATCGGTTGGCCCAGGCCCTGGGGGCGATCTCGTCCAGCACGCGCGCCGGGATGCCGATGTCGGCCACACGCACCGTGCCGCACAGCGACCGGCCCGGCAGCAGAAGGTGTCCGGGCTTCAGCCGGAAGAACGTGACGGTGCGCGCGGCCTGCACCACTGGACCGGCGGCCCTGCCGGTGCTGCCGTCGAGCCCGCTCGGCACGTCCACAGCCACCACCGGCTTGCCCGCGGCGTTGATGGCCGCGACCGCCTCTGCTGCGACGCCGTCGAGGGTGCGAGAAAGGCCGGCGCCGAACAGGGCATCCACGATCACGTCGGCTCCAGTCAGCGTCTGCGCGCCGAACGACTCGACCGGCCCGCCCCAGCGCTCAGCCATGACGGCCGCGTCGCCCCGCAGCGCCGCCGGGCTGCCCAGAAGCCCCACGCGCACCCTATGGCCGCCCTCGCGCAGCGCCAGCGCGGCCACGAACCCGTCGCCGCCGTTGTTGCCCGGCCCGCAGGCGACGGCCACGGATGCCCCTGGCCCGCCCAGCTCGGCTGCGGCCGCCGCCACGGCCCGCCCGGCCGCCTCCATCAGCGCGAGTCCGGGCGTTCCCGATCCGATCGTCATGCGGTCGGCGCGCCCCATCTCTTCAGTGGTCAGCAACTCGTGGCCGGACAAGCGCCCCTACCCCCATGTGATCTGGGTGAGGTCCGCATCATGCCGCCGCACACTCGACGCGCCAATGGCCCAGGACATCACTTGCAGGCGATGTTTAATTAATATGCAATTGCCGAAATAATAGGCAGATTCAGCGATTGCTCGCAGATGATGTTGCCCTGTAGATACAGAATGGCCGCTGGCGCCTCGGTTTTAGGATGTTGAAAGCGTTGGCACGCAGCCTGCTTGATGGCGCGCGGTCGTCGCGGCATCGGCGGCGCTCTGGGTTGCTCGGGAGGTGAAGGGACCGCATGAAGAAGATCGAGGCCATCATTAAGCCCTTCAAGCTCGACGAGGTGAAGGAGGCGCTGCAGGAGATCGGCCTGCAGGGCATCACGGTGATCGAGGCCAAGGG
>DATBKR010000094.1:0-5166 GCA_036555805.1 Hyphomicrobiaceae bacterium
ACGCCAGGATGACGATGAGGATGGTGAGGCGCGGCCAGCCGAGGCCGAGGAAGCCCGCGCGCTCCAGGCCGAACGCAAGCGAGCGTCGCGGCGGGTCCGCAGTGGCGTCCATGGGCTCCCTCGAAAAATGGCTCGCGCCGGCCGGCGCCGTTGACTCCGATCCTGCCTTTCGCGCCGGGAGGCCGGAGAATTGTGGCCGCATGGTGGCTTGGCCGGCCTGCCCACGCAAGTGTCACTCTTGTGATCGGGCCGTGCCTGTGGCGGCCTGTGATCGGCAGACCACCCGTCAAGCCGGGACGTTGCCAGCTCGGCCCGTCGATTGATATGAGGCGACGGTTCCGCCGATCCGGGAGGCCGCACATGCCCGACAAGACCCTCGATGTGAAGGGCCTGCTGTGCCCGCTGCCGATCCTGAAGGCCAAGAAGGCGCTGTCCCAGCTGCCGCTGGGCGCCACGCTGGAGGTGCTGGCCACCGACCCCGCCGCGGTCAGGGACTTCACCGCCTTCAGTGCCGCCACCGGCAATGCTCTGATTGAGCACAGCGAGAGCGGGGGCGTGTACCGCTTCGTCCTGCGGCATACGGGCGGCGCACGGCGGGGTAGCAGCTGAACCCGGAGCACGTGCCCGGCCGAAGCGCGGTCGCGACGAGCGCCCGGGGTGGCAGCTTCCCGGTGTGGCCGAGGAGACCGGCGTTGCTTTTGGGGGCGGGACCCACGCCACCGTGATTTGCCGCAACGCGGGGCTTCTTTCTTACTTGCCCCGACAATGCCGTCTTGCGCCTGGGCCTCCGGAGCGCGCAACGATCCGGGGGCGCTGGCGTGTGCGGAATACGGCGCGCGTCGTACGCAGCTACAGGGGAGAAATTCACATATGATACGGCGATATCTTGCCATGCTGGCCCTGGGCCTCGGCGCCCAGGCCCTGACCGCGCAGCCGGCTCCGGCGCAGGCAGCGGCCGAGGTCACGCTCACCCGCATGGAGTGCGGGTCGCGGCTGGCCCCGACCGAGGTCAACCTGCGTTTCTCCGACACCTTCGCCTATGGCGGGCTCAAGTTGCAGTTCGTGTACAGCTGCTACCTCGTCAAGCACGGTGACGACTACATGATGTGGGATACGGGACAGGCGCTGGACGCCGGCCCCGCGGCGCCCAAGGTCAGCGACGTTGACCTGCTGGCGCAGCTCAACGTCAAGCCGGAGCAGGTGAAGTTCGTCGGCATCAGCCATTTCCACGCCGACCACATCGGCCAGGCCAACAGCTTCCCCAAAGCCACCCTGCTCATCGGACAGCGGGACTGGGATGTGCTGGCCAGCAAGTCGCCGCCGAACGCCAAGCCGACGCTGGTGTCCAACTGGATCAGCGGCGGCGGCAAAGTCGAGACCGTGGCGCAGGACAAGGACGTGTTCGGCGACGGCACGGTCGTCATGCTGAACACGCCGGGGCATACGCCGGGCCATCACAGCCTGCTGGTGAGGCTGGCGCAGAAGGGTGCCGTGATCCTCAGCGGCGACGCGGTGCATTTCCAGGAGAACTACGCCAGAGAAGGCGTACCGTCGTTCAACTTCGACCGCTCGCAGACCGTGGCGTCGATCGAGCGCATCAAGCAGATCGCGTCCAATCTCAAGGCCGAGATCATTATCCAGCACGACGCGCGCGATGTGGAGAAGCTGCCGATCTTCCCCGCATCTGCCAAGTAGCGTAGGTGTCGGACCCTCTGGGTCTGGCACCGCTCCATTACGCGCGTTGGAGCTACAGTGTCAGACCCAGAGGGTCTGACACTGCAAAAGGAGCAGCCCGTGCCACAAATGCCTTATCGCGTACTGGGGTCGAGCGGCATCAAGGTGTCGGAGCTCAGCCTTGGCACCATGATGTTCGGCGCCCCCACCGACTTGCGGGAGGCGCAGCTGATTGTCGACCACGCCGCCGACAACGGCGTCAACTTCATCGACACCGCCGATGTCTATGCCGACGGGCGCTCGGAGACGATCGTGGGCGCGACGATCAAGGCCAAGCGCCACCGCTGGGTGCTGGCGACCAAGGTGGGTCAGCGCGGGAGCGCGGCGGCCACCGACTTCGGCCTCTCGCGCCGATACCTCATGCGCTCGGCCGATGCCAGCCTGAAGCGGCTCGGCACAGACTGCATCGATCTCTACTACATCCACCGCGTCGACCCGGACACGGCCTGGGAGCAGGTGGTCGCCACGTTCGGAGACCTGATCCGCGCCGGCAAGGTGCGCGAGTGGGGCCTCTCCAACGTGCGCGCCTGGCACATCCCGCACATCGTGCATCTGTGCCGGCAGATGGCCGTGCCCGAGCCGGCGGCGCTGCAGCCCTACTACAACCTCATGAACCGCCAGCCCGAGGTGGAGCTGCTGCCGGCGGCGAAATTCTTCGGCCTCGGCGTGGTCCCCTACAGCCCGATCGCGCGCGGCGTGCTCTCCGGCAAGTACCGCGTCAACCAGACCGCCGAGCCCGGCAGCCGCGCGGCGCGCCAGGACAAGCGCATGATGGAGACCGAATGGCGCCCGGAGAGCCTGATGATCGCCGAGAAGCTCAAGGCTCACGCGGAGGCGCGCGGGGTGACGCTGGTGCACTGGGCCACGGCCTGGGTGCTCAACAACGCCGCCGTCACCTCGGTGATCGCCGGCCCCCGCACCTTCGAGCAGTGGGGGAGCTATTTCGGCGCGCTCGACTACAAGTGGACCGCCGAGGACGAGGCGCTGGTCGACAGCCTCGTGACGACAGGGCACGCCTCCGCGCCCGGCTTCAACGACCCGGCGTATCCCGTCGAGGGGCGGTTCTGGCCGTAGGGTGGGTTAGCGCCGAAGGCGCGTAACCCACCGCCTTGGCGGTGTGATACATGGTGCGTTACGCGCTTCGCGCTAACGCACCCTACACCTGCCTGGACGCCTGCAGATTTGTCGATCATCATGCGGTCTCAGGGCGGAAACGATCCGAGACACCAATGACCGGGCAGCCGAATGGGATCGGGAGCTATGACTACGTCATCATCGGGGCTGGCTCGGCGGGGTGCGTGCTCGCCAATCGTCTGAGCGCCGATCCGTCCACGACCGTCCTGCTCCTGGAGGCCGGCGGAAAGGACGACTACTTCTGGATCCACGTGCCGGCCGGGCTGCCGTACCTGCTCGGCAACACCAGAGTGGACTGGTGCTTCCAGAGCGAGCCGGAGCCCTTCTGCGACAACCGCGTGACGCCGGTGCCGCGCGGGCGCGTGCTCGGCGGCTCATCGTCGATCAACGCCATGTGCTACATCCGCGGCCACGCGCGCGACTACGACGTGTGGCGCCAGCTGGGCAACGTGGGCTGGTCGTGGGACGACGTGCTGCCCTACTTCAAGAGCATCGAGAGATATCCGCGCGCCGGCGAAGCCGCGCACGGGCGTGACGGCGAGCTCTCGGTCCAGGAGAACCGCATCCGCTGGAAGATCGTCGAAGCCTGGCGACAGGCGGCGATTGACTGCGGGATTCCCCCGACCGGCGACCACAACGGCGGCGACAACGATGGCGTCGGCTATTTCCAGGGCACCATCCGCAGCGGCCGCCGCAACTCGGCGGCGCAGGCCTTCCTGAAGCCGGCGATGCACCGGCCGAACCTGCGCGTGCTCACGGGGGCGCATGTGAAGCAGATCCGGTTCGACGGCAAGCGGGCAACCGGCGTCGACTTCTGCCACGGCGACGCGCTCACCCGCGCGGACGCCAGGGCCGAGGTCATCCTCTCCGCCGGCGCCATCGGGTCGCCGCAGATCCTGCAGCTGTCGGGCGTCGGTCCGGCCGCGCTGCTGCGTGAGCACGGCATTGCGGTGCGCCACGACCTGCCCGGCGTCGGCGAGAACATGCAGGACCATTGGCAGATCCGCCTCACCTACAAGGTCAAGAATACCGTCACGCTCAACCAGTGGGTCGCGAGCCCCGTCAAGCGCTATGCCATGGGCGCGTACTACCTGCTGACGCGGCGCGGGCCGATGGGCGTGCAGCCGCCGCAGCTGTGCGCGTTCACGCGCAGCGATGCCTCGCAGGAGACGCCCAACCTGCAGTATCACGTGTCGCCGGCCACCTCCGACCGCTTCGGCGGGCCGCTGCATTCCTGGCCAGGGCTGGTGTGCGGGATCGCCGTCGTACGGCCGCAGAGCATCGGATATTGCCGCATCAGAAACGCCGATCCCCGCGCCCATCCGGCGATCCTGCACAACTTCCTGCAGACGCCGCAAGCGCAACGCGTCGCCATCGATGCGGTCCGCCTGACCCGCCGGATCATGAGCGGCACTGCGCTGGCGCCGTTCGAGCCGGAGGAGCACATGCCTGGCGCGGAGGTGGAATCGGACGAGGACATCCTCGCCTACGCGCGCCAGACGGTGATCACGGTGTTCCACCAGTCCGGCACCTGCAGGATGGGCCGGGACCCGATGGCCGTGGTCGACGAGCGGCTCATGGTGCGCGGCCTCGCCGGCCTGCGCGTGGTGGACGCCTCGATCATGCCGAACGTGGTCTCGGGCAACACCAACGCCCCGACCATGATGATCGCCGAGAAGGCGTCGGCCATGATCCGCCAGGACCGCCGCGCTGCCGGGCCCGCGCCGGTCAAGGCGGTGGCCTGAAGCGGCGTAGGTTGGGTCGAGCGCCAGCGAGACCCAACACCCCTTAAGGCTGAGCCGGCGTTGGGTCTGCGCTTCGCTCGACCCATCCTGCGCCTATCACTCCTTGGACAGCGCCTCTGTCCAGCGCGCGTCGTGCAGCGCGGTGGGCCGGCCGGACTCCATCATGGGCAGGCTCGTAATGCTGGTCGCGGTCATGTCGAAGACGACGGGCTGCGGTTGTTTCGGCGCGATCCAGTCGCCGGTGCTGTCCACGTTCAATTTCAGCGCGAAGCGCAACGGCAACTTTACGGCGCCGGTGGTTTCCACGAATGATCCGGTCGCGGTTGCGTGGAAAAGAACGACCTCGGTAGCCGAGCTTCTGCCGGCAACGCTGATGGGCGTGAAGAGGCGCGAGCTGGCATCCAGCTTCTCCCCGAATTCCAGGTTCTGGAATTTCATGGTCTTGCCGGTCTCCCGGTGTGTCACCTCCAGATCGAACGACAGGACGGTCCCGCGGCGTGCGCCGTCGTTGGAGATCGTGACCGGAATGGCGAAGACGTCACGGAACGCCTGG
>DATBKR010000095.1:0-3618 GCA_036555805.1 Hyphomicrobiaceae bacterium
TGGCGCTCGCCGGCGTCGCGCACGTGCTGGGCCGAGCCGTGATAGGCCTGCAGGCCCGCGAAGCCGAGGTGCGGCGAGCGCGCCACCAGCTCGGCGATGCGGGCGGCGGGCTCGCCGGGCGCCGCGCCGCAGCGACGGGCGCCGACATCGATCTCGACCAGCACGTCGATCTTCGCGTCGGCGCGGGCGGCCGCCGCTTCCAGCTCCGGCACGCCGGCAGGGTCGTCGACGCATACGCCCACCGTGGCCCGCCGCGCCAGGGTGGCGAGCCGGTCGAGCTTGGCGGTGCCCGCGACCTCGTTGGAGACGAGAACGTCGCCGATGCCGCCCTCCACCATCGCCTCGGCTTCCGACACCTTCTGGCAGCACACGCCCACGGCGCCGAGCGCCACCTGCCGGGCCGCGATGGCGGGCGACTTGTGGGTCTTGGCGTGCGCCCGCAGCCGCAGGCCCGACCTGGCCGCGAACTCCGCCATGCGCTGCAGGTTGCGCTCGAAGGCGTCGAGATCGATCGCCAGCGCCGGCGTGTCCACCTGCGCGAGCGCCATGCCGGGCTCGGCGGGCTGTCTCTGGGGCATGCGTGCTCCGGATGAGATGGTGAGTGGGGAGTGGGGAGATGGTGAGTTTGGCGCTTTACCCTTGGGCAGCGTGGACCTTTACCCCTGGGGGTGGATCTGGCCTCAGCCGTTGATAGAGTGGTGAGGCAAGTTCGCGCGCCGGCGTCGAACAGGCGCGGCTTTCGTCGCCGATCATGAAACGCCTCGGTCGCCGCAAAATGCTACCGAAATCTCACCATCTCACCACTCACCATCTCACCCTCTGGGCTCGAACTTGAGGGCCACGCCGTTGATGCAATAGCGCAGGCCGGTGGGCGGCGGGCCGTCGGGGAACACGTGGCCCAGGTGGCTGCCGCAGCGGCTGCAGTGCACCTCCGTGCGCAGCATGCCGTAGCCGCGGTCCTCCTCGGTCTCCACCGCGCCGGGCTCCGGCTCGTGGAAGCTGGGCCAGCCGGTGCCGCTCTCGAACTTGGTCCTGGCGACGAACAGCGGCTGATCGCAGCCGGCGCACGAGAAGGTGCCGGAGCGCTTCTCCGCGAGCAGCGCGCAGCTGCCCGGCGCCTCGGTGCCGTGCCGGCGCATGATGGCG
Organism: Hyphomicrobiaceae bacterium; assembly: GCA_036555805.1. Lineage (GTDB taxonomy): Bacteria > Pseudomonadota > Alphaproteobacteria > Rhizobiales > Hyphomicrobiaceae > AWTP1-13. The sequence goes on from DATBKR010000095.1 coordinate 1,147, forward strand.
TACTGTTCCGGCGTGAGCAGCCGGCGCCACTCCGCATCGGTGCGGGTGACGGGGTATTGCTTGGCGGCGGCCATCGTGAGGCTCCTTTGTCGGCGGCCGGGGCCGGCGGTCAGGTGGCGACCGCCGGCGGGTCGGAATCGGCCTTGAGTTGAAGCAGGAGCGCGCGCAGCTCGGGCTCGGTCACGGCCTGGGCGGCGTCGGCCAGGGTGAACCAGGCGCGCTGGCGGCGCTGGCACTCGGGCCAGGTTTCCAGCTCTTCCTGCACCTCCAGGAGATAGACCGAGACGCGAACCGGCACGGGGCCGGTGTGCCGGCGCTTCTCGTAGGTGAAGAAGCCGATGCTGCCTTCGCGTGCCTCGCCCAGCACGCCGGCTTCCTCGCGCGCCTCCGCGGCGGCGGCGGCCCAGTCCTGCTGGTCGGGCCAGGGCCAGCCCTTGGGAATGATCCAGCGCTGGGTCTGCAGCGTGGTGACGAGCAGCACGTTGAGGGTGCCGTCTGGCGCTCTCCGTATGGGAAGCGCCCCGACCTGCCGGGAGAATTCGATCGTTCCGACCATGGGAACTATTATCTGACCTCGGCGCGGCCCCGTGACAAGTGGGGAGTGGGGAATGGGGAGCAGGGAATGGGAAGCCAACCTTCGCCGGTCCCCATTCCCTATTCCCCATTCCCTATTCCCTCCAACTCGCGCTCCGCCTCCTCCCGCCAGCGCCGCAATTCCGCCTCATACTCCGGGCCGTCCCAGGCTCGGTGGTCGCCCCTGGCGTAGGCCAGCGCGTTGCGGAGATAGAGCATGGCGTTCACGCGGTTGGCCACGAAGCTGCTACGCGTCCGCACGACCTTGGCCGGCGCGCCCATGACGATGGAGTTGGGCGGAATCACCGTGTTGTCGGCCACGTAACTGTGGCCGGCGACGATCGAGTTCGCGCCGACCACCGCGCCTTCCATCACGGTGGCGCCGATGCCGATCAGGCAGTTGTCGCCGATGGTGCAGCCGTGCAGCACGGCCCGATGGGTGATCGAGCAATAATCGCCGACGATGGTGGAAGCGTGGTAGCCGACGTGCACCATCGCATGGTCCTGCAGGTTGGTGCAGCGGCCGATGCGCACCGTGAAGCCCTCGGCGCGGATCACGGCATAGGGCCACAGGCTGGCCTCGGGCCCGATCTCGACCGCGCCGTAGACCCGCACGGTGGGGTCGATATAGGCGGAGAGGGGGAATTTCGCCCTCAGCTCCGTGTGCATGGCTCCGGCGCTCCGCTTGACACTGCGTGCATCTTGAGGCGAAGGCTGGGCATCCTGCAAGCGCCGCCCGTGCGCCACCAAGGGCGCCGCAAAGGGCCCGCAAAGCGTTCCACGAGCCTCACAAAAGAACCCTGGACATGGCCGACACCGATACCGCCCGCAGCCGCCTCGTCGAGATCGTCAAGCGGCGTTCCTTCTCCACGGGCCCCGACGTGAAGCTGGCCTCGGGCCGCTCCTCCAGTTTCTACTTCGACATGAAGCCCACCATGCTCCACCCGGAAGGCGCGCACCTGATCGCCGCGCTCATTCTCGACGCGCTGGCGGGCGCCAAGGTCGACCTGGTCGGCGGCCTGGAGATGGGGGCTGTGCCGCTGGCCGTCGCGGTGGCCGCGGCGAGCCACGCGAGGGGCAGGCCGCTGCCCGCCGTGTTCGTGCGCAAGCAGGCCAAGGAGCACGGCGCCAGGAAGCTGGTGGAGGGCCTGGCGCCGGGCGAGACCGTCAACGGCAAGCGCGTCGCCGTCCTGGAGGACGTGACCACCACCGGCGGCTCCGCCACCAAGGCCATCGAGGCACTTCGGGCCGAAGGGGCCGTCATCGACCGGGTCATCAGCCTGGTGGACCGCCTGGAGGGCGCGTCCGCCAATTTCGAGGCCGCCGGCATCCCCTTCACGGCCATCCTGACCGCGGCCGACTTCCGCTGAACCGCTCCGCCGATCTGTCATGCCGGGCGCGGGCGACAGCTCGCGACCCGGTACCCAGGATCATGGGCTCCACGCCTTTCATTTCTGACTCTGGGTCCCGGATATTCCGCTTCGCGGAATTCCGGGATGACAACAGGGCCCGCCAATTAGCCGCGCTCGCGCCGGCGCTCTCCTCCGCGGCCGCCCCGGTCGCCGCGCTCGCGCCGGGGCGGACGGCCCTCGGCCGCGACCTCCTCCGGCTCGCCCTCGGCGCGGGGAATCTCCTTCCCCGTGGCCTGGTCCACGATCTTCATGGAGAGGCGCACCTTGCCGCGGTCGTCGAAGCCCAGCAGCTTGACGTAGACCTCCTGGCCCTCCTTCACGACCTCGCCGACGGTCTCGGGCCGCCCCTGCGTGAGCTGGGAGATGTGCACGAGGCCGTCCTGCTTGCCGAAGAAGTTCACGAAGGCGCCGAACTCCATGATCTTCACGACCTTGCCCTTGTAGATCTGGCCCACCTCGGGCTCGGACGTGATGGCGCGGATGCGCG
>DATBKR010000096.1:0-13346 GCA_036555805.1 Hyphomicrobiaceae bacterium
GCCTCGGCGACGGTCTCGGACCTGATGACCTGCATCTGGCCGTCCACGCCCACCACGTCCAGCGGCACCTCGTTGAGGATACCCCCGAGCTGCACCTGCGCCTTGCCGCGGTCGATGAGCATGATGGCGCGCGCCGTGAACGTCGACGGCGTCACCATGACGTAGAGCACCCCCAAAGCCGCCACGGCCAGCGTGATGGGCACGATGACGATCAGTTGCTGGCGCAGGATGCTCCGGATGAACTCGATCAGTTCGATGACCGGCGATCCGGTCTGGACCGGACCGGGGTCCACACGACGCGTCTTGTTGACGTGCAGCATCGTCTAGTCCTTCAACTCGGGCTGCCGTCGCCACCGCCGGCGCCCATTGAGGCCCGCGACCACCGACGGCGCCTCCAACGCGCCGGCCGGCTCGGCAAGGCCCGCCTCGCAACGTCGCGCGTCTGCCACGTCATACCCTCAACTCGTCCCAACCTGGGGTGCGGCCCGAGCAGCCCGCCACCCGTGGAGCGCAAGGGGCGCTCCGGCCCGAAAGACACCGGCGCGCGCATCGGTGCGATCAGAAGATCAACCCTATCAGCATCCAGCACAGTGCCGCGCCCCATGCCAGGGTTGCAAGCATGCCGAAGCCGACCAGCAGCCCGGGCCATCTGGCACGGCCGCGTACCAGAGTATCACCTTGAGTATTCACGAACCGCCACCCCGCATCGCACGGCCGGTCGAATCGCAGACCATAGATGAAGTAACATGAAATCAGCGGCTCCGCTTACCTGCCCGCAAGCAGACGCCTGCCCATTTCGTCTGGAATTTCCCAACAACAAGTTATCTAGCTGAACTCGCCGCGCGGAGCAACGACCTGCCCGCGTTCGCGGCGCGACCCTCTCTCCATGACCGGCCCATGACCGGCCTGTCACGCCGCGGCGCAAGGTGCCCCGACGGCGGCCGCCGCCGGCACCCCTCGCGCGCGCACCGCGAGGATGTCCGCCAGCACCTGCTTTCTCCTGCTACGTGGGCTCGGTGCGGTCCAGGGCTGCCGCCGCGCGGTACGCCCCTTGGGCGATGGTCATACGCCGCTTGAGCTCCGCTTCGCACTGGTCGAGTGGCGCGAACTTCTGGTCTCTCTCCGAGATGATCGTCACGGGGAGCGGCCAGCTGAGGCCAAGCCTCGGTTCGTTGTACATCAACCCGCCTTCGGCGTTTGGCGTGTAGAATTCGCTAACGCCATAGTTCGTGTCGGTGTTGTCGCGGAGCACCTGATAGCCGTGCGCGAACCGCTCCGGCACGTAGAGGGCGCGCTGGTTGTTCTCGTCGAGCTCCACCGAGACGTGCTGCAGATAGGTCGGGCTCTCGGGGCGCAGGTCGACGATGATGTCGAGGATCGCGCCCCTGGTGCAGCGCACGAGCTTGGTTTCGGCTGCGGGCGGATACTGGAAATGCATGCCGCGCACCGTGCTCTTGCGGCGGTTGTGCGCAATACTGGCCTGGGCAATGACAGGCTTCAGCCCGTGCGCCTTGAACTCCTCCTGACAGAACGCGCGCGCAAAAAAACCTCGGGCGTCCTCTCGTCGCTCCAGATCTATGATGAACGCGCCGTTGAGCTTTGTTTCGGTGAAGATCACAAGCGGCTCCTCCTCGGGAAGGAAACTCCGGCGTCGCCAGACGGGCCGAAAATCGGCCGCGCCCGGCCGAGACAGTCTTTGCCCGTCGGCACGCCCCCGACGGTGGCGCGCCGCCGCTGCGTCGGCTGAATTGCCGCGATGCCACGTCCTTGCAGCACCGGGGCAGGCGCCGTAGACATTTTCTTTACTATTGTGCGCTCCAGGTTTGCGCGCCAGCCCGGCTTGGCTTTATGTCGATATCACGAGGGGAAGGGGGAGCCATGAAAGTCGTGCTTTTCTGCGGCGGGCTCGGCACCCGGATTCGCGACTATTCCGAGAATGTTCCAAAGCCCATGGTCCCGATCGGCTATCAGCCGATTCTGTGGCACATCATGCAATACTACAGCCAGTACGGTCACCGCGACTTCATTTTGTGTCTCGGCCACAAGGCGAACGTCATAAAGGACTACTTTCTCGGGGTCAATCCATCCACCTACGCCGATTGCGTCGTCTCCGAGTTCGGCAAGAAGGTCGAGCTCATCGGAGAGCCGCCTCCGGACTGGCGCATCACACTCGTCGATACCGGCGTCTGGCGCAACATCGGCGAGCGACTCGTGGCCGTCCGCCACCTCGTCGCCGACGAGGACATCTTCCTCGCCAACTACAGCGACGGCCTGACGGACCTGCCCCTGCCCGAGATGATCGAGCGCTTCAAGGCCAGCGGCAAGGTCGGGTGCTTCATCTGTGTGCGTCCACCGTTCAACTTCCATCTGGTGGAGTTCGACGCTCAGGGTGTCGTGCACCGTCTGCGCTCCAATCTGGAGTCGGACACCTGGATCAACGGCGGCTATTTCGTCTTTCGCCGGCAGATCTTCGACTACATCCGCGACGGCGAGGAGTTGGTGATGGAACCCTTCACCCGCCTGATCGAGGCCGGCCAGCTCTTCGCTTACAAGCACGACGGGTTCTGGCGCGCCATGGATACCTTGGGAGACAGGAAGGTGCTCGAGGAGATGGCGGAGCGCGGGGAGATGCCTTGGCGCCCCCGTAACCATCAGCGCCCGCCGAAGGCGAAGCCATGAGAGCCCTCCATCTCGCGGGTGCGGGCGACCGGCTGTCGGTGCTGTGCCTGGGCGCCCACTCCGACGACATCGAGATCGGGGCCGGGGCGGCGCTGCTCACTCTGATGGCGCGCGGCGTGCGCCTGGACGTGCACTGGTGCGTGCTGAGCGGCGGTGGCGAGCGTCGCCGCGAGGCGGAGGGGTCGGCCGCCGACTTCCTGTCGGGCGCGGCCAACGCGCGCCTCGAGCTGAAAACCTTCCGCGACGGCTTCTTCCCGGAGCAGGGCGAGGCCATCAAGTCGTGGTTCGAGACGCTGAAGCTCGATGCCGAGCCCGACCTCATCCTCACCCACCGCAAGGACGACGCGCATCAGGACCACCGCCAGGTCTCGCGGCTCACGTGGAACACCTTCCGCGACCACTGCATCCTGGAGTACGAGGTGCCCAAGTGGGACGGCGACGTGGGCCAGCCCAACGTTTACGTGCCGATGGCCGCCGAGACCCTGCAGCGCAAGATCGACCTCCTCATCAAGCACTTCGGCACGCAGCGCTCCAAGCACTGGTTCGACGGCGAGACCTTCCGCGGGCTGGCGCGCCTCAGAGGCATGGAATGCCGCGCCCCCGAGCGCTACGCCGAGGCCTTCTTCGCCCGCAAGCTCGTGCTGTGAGTGGAGGTGTCAGACCCCCCGGGTCTGACAGGAGCACCTACCGGCCCAGCACCGCGCCCGCTACAGCGCTGAGAACCACCACGAGCCACGGCGGAACCTGCCACATGTAGAGCAGCAGGAACGCCGCGATGCCCAGCGCGAAGTCGCCGGCGCTGGTGATGCCCGCGGTCCAGACCGGATGGTAGAGCGCCGCCAGCAGCAGCCCGACTACGGCGGCGTTGACGCCCCTGAGTGCGGCCTGAGCCAGCGGCTGGCCGCGCAGCGCATCCCAGAACGGCAGCGCACCGAGGACGAGCAGGAACGCGGGCAGAAACACCGCGAAGAGGCAGATCGCCGCCCCCAACCAGCCGTTGGGCTCAGGGCCGGCGACGGCGCCCAGATAGGCCGCGAACGTGAAGAGCGGCCCTGGGACGGCCTGGGCGGCGCCGTAACCGGCCAGGAAGGCCTCGTTGCCCACCCACCCAGGCGGCACGACCTCCGCCTGCAGGAGCGGCAGCACCACGTGGCCGCCGCCGAACACCAGGGAGCCGGCGCGGTAGAAGGAATCGAAGAGCCGTATGGTCTGGCTCGGCACCACCGCCGCCAGCAGCGGCAGGCCGACGAGCAGGGCGAAGAACACGACCAGCATCGTCGCCCCCGCCGTCCGGCTTACCACGAGCGGCAGCGCAGCGTGATCCTTGGCCGCCTCGCCGCGCAGCAGTGCCATGCCGGCGGCTGCGCCGAGAACGATGGCGGCCAGTTGCATCCAGGCGGCGGGCACGAGCGACACCAGCACGGCCACCGCCACCGCCAGCGTCGCCCGTTCGCGGTCCGGCGCCAGCGTGCGCATCATGCCGAGCACGGCCTGCGCCACCACGGCGACCGCCACCACCTTCAGGCCGTGCAGCCAGCCGCTGCCGGCCGCGCCGCCCAGCGCCGCGATGCCGTAGGCGAACAAGACCAGCGCGATCGCCGACGGCAGGGTGAAGGCCGCCCAGGCCGCAAGAGCGCCCGCGTAGCCCGCGCGCAGCAGGCCGATGGCGATCCCCACCTCGCTGCTCGCCGGCCCCGGCAGGAACTGGCCGAGGGCCACAAGGTCGGCGAAGGCGCGTTCGTCGACCCAGCGCCGGCGCTCGACAATCTCGCTGCGGAAGTACCCGAGATGCGCGATCGGCCCGCCGAACGAGGTGAGCCCGAGCTTCAGGAACACGCCGAACACCTCGGCCGCGCTTCCCTTGGTGGCGCCCGTCCCACCGTCGCCGCGCTTGTCCACGACTGTCCTCCGATCTCAACGTTTTTGGGCCGCCCTGCTGCCCGCCTTCCCGCTGCTTTGGCCCGGCTCGCTGGTCGTTGACAATGGTGCACTCATGTTCTCATTATGTTCCACATGCGAGTCGCCGGGTTCCCGGCCCGGCATATGAGGACGCCACGCACGTGCGGGGGACTGTGGGCATGGAAGCGACGGCCACGATCCTGCACGCCGACCTGGACGCGTTCTACGCCTCGGTCGAGCAGTTGCTCGACCCATCGCTGCGCAGCAAGCCCGTCGCGGTGGGCGGCGGGGTCGTGCTGGCCGCCTCCTACGAGGCCAAGGCGTTCGGCGTGCGCGGCGGCATGCCGGCGCGGCGGGCGCGGGCGCTCTGCCCGAATCTCATCTTCGTCAGCGGGCGCTTCGCGGAATACCGGCGGCTGGGCGATGCCGCCATCAAGGTGCTCTCCGACTTCACGCCGCTGGTCGAGCGCCTCTCGATCGACGAGGCCTTCGCCGATGTCAGCGGCTGCGGGCGCCTGTTCGGCCCGCCCGTGGAAATCGCGCGGGCGGTCCGGCGCCGCGTGCGCGCCGAGCTGGGCCTGCCGATCTCGGTGGGCGTGGCGCGCACCAAGCACCTCGCCAAGATCGCCTCGCAGGCGGCCAAGCCCGACGGACTGGCGGTCGTCGATCCCTCGACCGAGCTGGAATTCCTGCACGGCCTGCCGGTGGACCTGATGTGGGGCGTGGGCCCGGTCGCCAAGGCGCGGCTGGCCGAGATCGGCGTTCACACCATCGGGCAGCTGGCGCGCGCCGACGCCCGCGGGCTGGAGCGGCTGCTGGGCCGCGCGCACGCCGACAAACTCGCGGGGCTCGCCTGGAACCGCGATGCGCGGGCGATCGAGACCCACCGGCGCGCGCGTTCGGCCGGGGCGCAGTCGGCGCTCGGCCGCAAGCCCGCCGACCTGCGCATCTGCCAGCCGACGCTCCGCGATCTGGCCGACCGGGTGGGCGCGCGGCTCAGGGCCAAGTCCCGCCCCGGCCGCACCGTAACGGTCCGTGTGAGGTTCGCCGACCTGCGGTCGGTGACGCGCTCGTGCACGCTGCCGGCGCCCATCTCCGCCACCTCGAGCCTCGCCGAGGTGGCCGAGGACCTGGTGCGCGGCGCCCTGGCCAGCAACCCGCGCGAGAAGGTCGTCTCGCTCCTTGCCATCTCCGTTTCGGGCCTCGACGACCGCCCCGTGGTGCAGCTCGAGCTGCCGCTCGGACTGGCCGACGAGGCGCGCCGCCCCGGCACCGCGGCCGGGAGGGCGCGGGGGCTGGCGGATCGGGCCGTCGATGCGGTCCGCCGGCGCTTCGGCCGGGAGGCGGTAGGCTACGGCATGGCGGCGCTCGGCGTTTCCCGGTCGGTTCCGGACGCGTTTCGGCAGCTGGCGGAACGGCAGCTGTGAGAGCCGATCGTCCCGTCCGGCCCTTGCGGCATTGTTCCGATGCGCCGCCATCGGGCATACTGGGGTGTGCCCGGCTCCTGCCGGGAAGCCCTCAGCGGATGGCCTGACCGATGTCCGAGGAACAGCGCAACGTGTTCGGCGAACCGCTCGCCGTCTGTTCGGCCAAGCCCCTCACGGGCTTCTACCGCAGCGGCTGCTGCGAGACGGGACCTGAAGACGTCGGCATCCACACCGTGTGCGTCGAGGTCACCGCCGCGTTCCTGGCGTTCTCCAAGACGGTCGGCAACGACCTATCCACACCGCACCCCGAGTTCGGCTTTGCCGGCCTTAAGCCGGGCGACCGCTGGTGTCTGTGCGCCGCCCGCTGGCAGGAGGCCCTCGAAGCCGGCGCCGCCCCGCGCGTGGTGCTGGGCGCGACCCACGAGGCCACGCTCGACATTGTCCGGCTCGCCGACTTGAAGCGCTACGCCCTCGACCTGGCATGAGGCTGAGTCGAAGAATCCTCATACGGGAAGGCCCACCCGGCGACGAGCGAATCTGCCGCTCCGGCGGCAATCCGGGCCGCGCACCAGGCGCCCGCCAGCCGCTCACGGTCGCGCGCCCCGCGCTGCCGGATCCAGCCGCCGGATCGAGCCGCCGGTCAGGCCATGGCTTCGTCCTGCAACCCGAGCTCGACCGGGAGCGCCGCGGAACCGCTCCTCGCCGGCGCTGCCGCCCCAGCCCGCAAGGCCCCTTTGCGTTCCGCGAGTGCACCCAGCCCAGGCCCGGGCCTCCCAGTGTCAGCCTCCCAGTTGACCCCGGCGCGCGTCCGGGGCAAGAGTGCGCCGTGGCACGGAGCGTAGCGCAGCCTGGTTAGCGCACCAGTCTGGGGGACTGGGGGTCGCGAGTTCAAATCTCGCCGCTCCGACCAATTAAATCAGGCACTTATGGAGAGGCGTCGGAAGGGCAAGCCAATCCGGTGATGCGGATGTGACGCTCCAGGCGGTCCATACCGACCCAGAACCCTCGCGGCAGCCCATAGCGCCAGCCGTGCCGTAGCGCCTCACTGCGCCCGTTTCCTCAGACGCTCTCTCCTCGGGCTCGCCCCCCCGGGCGGATCACCACCCACTATTCGGCTGCCGAGCTGCGGACGCTTGGGCCGCGCGGCGTTCGAATGCGAAATTCGGTTTCAAGTCACAATTGTGGGGTGAAGCGGTGTACCCAGCCTTGTGCTTCGCGTGCGACCGCCCGCCCCTGGACTCCAAATCTGGCCGCCGAGCGATCGGCCTCGGGAAGCTACTCGCGGATGGGCCCTGCCGGTCCTCAAAGCTGGCGCCAGCGGCGCGAACGCGACGACCGAGGGGGTGCTTCAGGTCCGTGCCAGTCGTAGGGGCGCTCGCATCTGGTTTGTCCTGCTCGGGAAGGTTAGGCCGGCACGCCCGCAACACCACGGTCAACACCTCGGCGACTTCGCCGAACTCGCGGTCGCTGGAAGCGGGCAGCTGCATAGAGCGAGCCGATGGCTCAGGAGGCAGCGGTATCGAGAATGAGACGGTGAAAATTCAACAGGCTCACAGGACGCCTGTTGCTAGCTCTGCTCAACCGTGCAGGACAGCGCAGGACCAATCCCCGCAAGACTCCCGCAGGATCCGCATAGGCTAAAATCGGGCCCCGCAACCACTTTTGTTATAACTCGCTCAGCATTCCGATCTAGCGCCGGCCCACTGACCAGCGAATAGCAATTTCATCGTCGCCAATCAGCGCGCGACCCACCCTGCCAGCCGGGCGATCGGCAGTGCCGAGACGCCCCCTCCCTACGCCCTGAAGCGGGCCCACCTCCTCTGGGGCGCGCTGTGCGCAACTTCGAACTGGCCAAGGAGGCTGGGGTCCCACGGCAAGCGCTGGTGGGCCCAGCCGGCTTGACACCAAACCTCTTACAACAATATCGTTGTAAGCATGATTCCTGACCTGATCCCCCTTTCCGGCTCGCCTTGGGACGTCCTGCCACCGGGCGTTCACGTCGCCACGTTCGCGGAGGTTGAGGTCCGGTTCGCCTACAACGAGAGACGCCGTGAGCTGTTCGGCGGGCTGGTCGAGGCGTCGGTAAACCTTGTTAGCGCCGGATGCCAGAGGATCATCCTCGACGGCAGCTACACGACGGCGAAGCCCATTCCCACCGACTACGACGCCTGCTGGGACCCCACTGGGATGGACTTCACCAAGCTCGATCCCGTCTTCGGCGACTTCGACAACGGGCGGGCAAACCAAAAGGCACGCTTTGGCGGGGAGTTCTTCCCCTCGACGATGGTCGAGTCGGGTAGCGGCCGGGCGTTCCTGGACTTCTTCCAGGTGGACCGGTTCACGGGCGAGCAGAAGGGAGTTTTGTCGATCTCAATCAACACGGACCAAGCGGTGGCGCGGAGGATGAAGCAATGATTCTCAGCGATCGCCAGTATTCGGTTGCCAAGGCGCAGCTTGAGAAGCTTCGCTCGGCGGCAGATCGCGCAAAGGCGGATGCGGCCAACCACCCGCGCCTACGCGAAATCGAAGTCAAAGCGTTTGCGAGTCAGATCGCAGACATTGAGCGCGAACTTGCGGAATACGATCTCGCCAAATCCGGTACTTTCACCTTCGCCGAAAGTTTCTCCCTAAGCGACCTGCCGAAGGTGCTGATCCAGGCCCGCATTGCGCGCGGCCTGTCACAGACAGACCTTGCTCATCGGCTGAACATGAAGCCGCAGCAAATTCAACGCTACGAGGCGACCGAGTACACCAGCGCGAGCCTGGCACGCCTCATTGAAATCGCAGCTTCGCTTGACGTGAAGGTGTCGCAATCGTTCGTTGCCGAGGACGGCGCACCCGAGAGCGCTATCTTTGTGTGGCGCGATGCCGAGGATGTGGACTTCACGCGTTTCCCCTTGAGAGAGATGGAGAAGCGCGGCTGGTTCAAGGCGACGCATCAAAACCGCGCGGCAGCTGCTCGCAACTATTTCCTGAGCGTCGCCGGCCGCCAATTCGCAACGGCGTATCACCGTAAAAAGGTGCGTGGCTCCAACGCGCCGAACGAGCACGCGCTGCTAGCATGGCAAGCGCGGGTGCTCGAACTCGCGAAAGGGGCATTCGATAGACGGAAGGTGGCTGAGTTTGAGCTGAACGACAGCTGGGTGTCAGAGCTGGTTGGTCTGACGCGACACAGCCGCGGGCCGCTCCGCGCACGCGAGCTGCTAGCTGACCATGGCATCGTGCTTGTCATCGAGCGGCATCTGACGGGGACCTACCTGGATGGCGCCGCGATGATGTCGGCTGCGGGTTATCCGGTAATCGGACTGACGCTGCGATATGACCGGCTCGACAATTTCTGGTTCGTCCTGTTCCACGAGCTGGGGCACGTGTTCCTGCATCTCTTCCGCAATCTGCGACTCGACTTCTTCGACGAGGAGGACGGGAGCGAAGCCGATGAAATCGAGGTTCAGGCTGATCGGTTCGCGCTGGATCGGCTAATCCCGGATGCAGCCTGGAAGCAATGCCTGTCGCGGTTCGCTCTGTCGGAGGAATCCGTGCACATCGACGCGGAGCGGCTTGGAATCGATCCCAGCATCATTGCTGGGCGCATCCGCCGAGAGCGCAAGAACTACACGATTCTGAGCGAACTAATCGGGTCGGGTACCGTGCGGGCGCAGTTGGAGCGGGATGATGCTTAGTCTGGACAGCTATGTGCCGTCACTGCGCTGGCGGCAGGCAGAGTACCAAGCCCTGTTGCGGCTGCGGGAAGTTGCCAAGGACCGCGTGGTGCCGTTCATTGTTATCCCGAAGCCAGAGTACGATTTCGAGAAGCAGGAGATGAAGAAGACGGTCCAGGCGCAGGTCGAGCCCTTTGCGAAGCAGTTCAAGCAGAAATGGGGTCTGCGCCCTGCCTGGATCGACATGCACCCCGACATCGAGCTCTCGCGGATGAGGAGCGGTAAGCTGCCCGTTGCTCACGTATTCGACGCCTTGAGAGAAATCGGAAGCGCGGCGGTGCCCGTTGTCTCCTTGGGCGCGCCGAGGGACGTTGCCGCTACCGTCTGCGCTATCGCGGAGCGTGACGGACGTGGGCTGGGACTTCGGGTCCGCCTGGAACACATGATGCGTCCAGGATGCGCGGGTCTGATCCTGGACATCCTGAAGGCCACGAGCATTGGGCATTCGGAAGCCGACCTGATCGTCGACCTCGGCGCGCCCAACTACGAGCCATACGACGAGTTTGGTGAAGCGCTTGTGCTCGCCCTTCAGAACGTCGGGGACGTATCGGAGTACAGGTCCTTCGTGTTGATTGGGACTGCCTATCCGGAATCGCTCGGCTTCGACAAGCCAGGTGGCGAGCTGCCGAGGCACGACTGGATCTTCTACCAGGAGCTGAAGGGCAAGCTGCCGTCTGGGGCTCGCGTCCCGAACTACGGCGACTACACCATTGTGCCGCCGACCTTCTCAGCCGACATCGACTTCCGGAAGGCGAAGCCAGCTGGCAAGCTCATCTACACCTTCGGCGGAAAATGGGTGGTGCGGAAAGGCGGAGCATTCAATGCGAACAGGGAGCAGATGTACGATCACTGCGCGCATATCCTGAAATCCGGCCTGTTCCGCGGCGTGGAGTTCTCGGACGGCGATGACTTCAACGACAAGTGCGCGAAGCGAATGGTCAAGCCCACAAATCAGACGCGCTGGAAGGAGATCGGAATCAGTCATCACATCATGCACGTGCTGGAAGACCTCTCCAGTCCTTCCGCGCCATCATGAACTCCCGGATTGACTTGGTGATCTGGGCGATCGTCATCAGCTGCGCGAGCTGCTGGTAAAGCTGCTTGCGTGACTGGCGCAGAAGCTTGTCGGGCACCCCAAATTGAGAGAGCAGCTCGGCCGCTTCCCGGCGCCACAGCAGATGGGCGAGCTGGTCCGCCTCAATATTCGGATTGGTCCGCGGGCGTCGAAGCGTAGCGAATGCCACTGCCCCGCGTGGCCCCTTCTCGGCTTCGATGATCCCGCACCAACCTGGCACGGTCTTGACGATGCGGTCGGTGTGTCTCGGCGCACAGACTAGGGTCAGTTTACCCAGGCAACGTGCGTAGATGGCGACTTGCTCAGGAAGCCTGTCAAGGGTATCGACGCTACTCTTGATCTCGTAGCCATGTACGCATCCGTTGATTACGGCTATGTCGACACGCACCTTGGCGTGCGCAAGACCGAGTTCGTCCACGACAATGGTATCAGGCGCCTGGCTGATGCTCCGGAGCTTCTTGCTGTGGAGCGCAGCTCTGATCTCAGCATCGGTGGTAGCCAGTATCATGCCTCACCTAGTGCCCGATTTGAGGCGACACGCCAAGGGGGGTCCTGCTGCATGGCTGCATCCAAAGCATCTATAGCTTGGCGCGGATGCGCCTCTTCCGGAGGTTTTGTCCGCAGTCCGTCTCACGGACGGTACCGTCCCAAAGAGTTCGAAAGCGAATTGATAGACTCACGTGGAGGTTGGAGGCCGGTATGACTGGTTTCCGCCTTTCGCTCCCATGACATCAGCTTCCGCATACATACTGCCTGTCCCCCATCACCGCCGACGGGTCATCCTGGACGGCCTCCAAGGCTCGAGCTTCTTTGGTGAAGCCTCTGTTGGCGAGCCCGTCCCACGCTTCGAGCACAGCAAGCGCGTTCCCTTGGTCGTGCTCGCGAGCTTCGAAGACGGAACCATTACTCATATCGCCGACGGAAGAAAGGGCGTCTCGGCGGGAACGGGCCTCGTTCGTCTCAACATGAAGTCGGTCGAAACGTTAAGCCGACCGATAGCCTTCCTAGAACTTCTCGAACTAGTTCCCAAGAAAATACGACCTTACCTCGAACGGGTACTTTCTCGCGGCGGCAAGCTGCCACCCAAGACGCTTGGAGCAGTCGTCGATGCGCTGGTTGGGCTTGACCCTGGTCTTTCGACGCGGCTCGCGCGGTTCTCCGACCAGAGGGCTCAAGTGGTCGCCAACCTCGCATCAAGCGAAAGGGACAATCTCGCTGTACAAAAAGAGTCCTTGGCAATCGCGCTGGAGATTGCCGGCCTAGATCGCGATGAGCTGCTCCAATGGAATCCCGCCCCCGCACCAAGGTCTTTCCTGGAAGGTCTTCCTTCGGCACGCGTCCGCGAAGACGCGATGCTCCTTGCAGATTTCTCTAGCGTTCCTGGATTTCAAGCAATCACGGAGACTACTCACTACGCTGCCAAGACATTTGAGAACGAGCAGAATCCTCGTATCCGTCTGACCGTCATCATGGCGAACCGGCTTCCGCTCGAGGAGCAGACTGGTGCCGACCTCATCTACTACAACGAGAATTATCGCTGCTTCGCAATGGTGCAATACAAAGCTATGGAAAAGGGAGACAATGGCCCGGAGTTCAGATGGCAGGACGGTGATCAGCTCGCCCAAGAAATCGCTCGCATGGACGACATCCTTTCCGAGCTTGAGAAGATAGACCCGGATGTAGCGCCAGAAAGTTTCAGGTTCTCAAGCAATCCCTTCTTCCTGAAGTTTTGCCCCCGCATTATTTTCGATCCCGACGACAAGGGTCTCTTCAAGGGCATCTACCTTCCCTTGGGCCTTTGGAAGGGCCTCACCACTGCCGATAAGCTGAAAGGACCGAAGGGAGGAAACCTTTTGACATATCAAAATGTTGGCCGTTATCTGACCAATTCCGAGTTCGTCGCGCTGCTGGCTAAATCCTGGGTCGGAACTACTGTCAAACAATCCGCCGTGCTGGAAAAAATCATCCGCAGCGTCCTTGCCACGGGCAAGACTGTCGTCCTTGCCATCGAGACACAAACGCAGAAAGTGGCAGACTCCGTCGCCGATAAGGAACTCTTTGACGAGAGCGATCCCATCAAGGTCTAACCCCTCGGGCACAATAGTAGCCTTCCGGCCGGTGATGGTTACGTAACGCAATTGTCGGTGTCGGTCGTTGCGTGGGCCTGCAGCAGCTTATGCCGGAATGTTCTGGCTCAGGCGCTTCGGTCATCAGCGCGGCGAGGCTGCCCTCGACTTCGAGGCCGAGCGGCTCGGGTGCCGGCGTCGCGTGCACGACGATGCGCCCGATCAGCAAGCGAACCAGCGCGACCGCCTCGTGGTCGCCTTCCTCGCCTCGGCTCAACGCCGCGTGAATGTCGGCAACCTTCTGCCGGTAGCGGTCGGCGGCCTTGGGGAAGAACTCCAGCACGTTGGAGGCGGGCTGCTGCTTGAGGGCCTCGGCCAGGCGCTTGCGCTCGGCCACCAGCTCGTTGATGCGCGGTCCAGTGGCGACCGGATCAGCGTGCCCGTTCTCGACCAGGGTGAGCAGCCGCGCAATCTTGCGCTC
>DATBKR010000097.1:0-4319 GCA_036555805.1 Hyphomicrobiaceae bacterium
CGGCCATGCCCGTCACGAACAGGTTGATGGCCAGCGGCGTCGGCAGCGAGGCGAAACGGTGCAGCACCAAAGTGACGAGCAGCAGGCTCACCGAGAAGGTGGCGACGCGGCTCGACCAGCGCGCCCACTCCACCCGTCGTGTCTCCTCCGTGGTCATGCGTGTCCGTCCGGTCCCACCGCCCGTGGCTCATAACAGCGACAGCCCGGCGTGGCCAGCCGAGAAGGGGTCAGACCCCTCGCGCCTGCGGTCAATGTTAAATTCAACCCTTGGAGGCGAGGGGTCTGACCCCTCCACCGCCTACGACCCCTGCCCGTAGGTGACCTTCTTGGCGGCGGGCCAGAGGGCGCGGTAGCCGAAGTCGATCACACGCTCCTCGGCGGGGTCGAGCTTGAAGTCCCAGGCCAGGATGCCGCGCTTGTTCTCTACGTCGCGCCGGGAAGGCGCGCTCTTGCCGGTCAGCTCCACCGTGATGTCGGTGTTCTGCGAGACCGGGACCTGGTCGACCACGCTCACCTGGATCGCACGTTCGTGCTGGTTCTTGACGGAGATGCGGTAGCTGCGGGCGTCGGTCTTGGAGGTGGAGATGATGCCCGTCTCGCTGCGCTTCTCCTCCGCCAGCGCATGGCGCACGCGGATGGAATCGTCCACGCCGAAGCCCAGCTCGTGCTCCTCCTCCGGCGCCAGCAGCGGCAGCCGCCCGTTGCCCACGAAAATGGCGTCGCGGAACAGCGACACCTGGCCGGACAGCAGCGGCGCGCCCTTCGCAGTGACGATCTTGGCGTAGAGGTAAGCCTTCTCCTCGCGCTTGGGCACGGCGCGCACCACCAGCGTCGGGTCGAGCGCCATCTCGTCGATCTGCACGCGCTTGGTCTCGCCGGTATCGGGCACCGTCGTGCGCCCGGCGATGCCGTACACGGCCTGGAAGGCCTGCACCTCGACCTTCGCGAACCGCTCCAAAGCGGGCGTTTCCCTCTTCGTGAAGTTGCCGGCGCCGAACAGATTGGTCTGCTCCTCATCGGTGGTGCCCGCGGGCGCGTCCGCACTGCGCAGTTTGCGTGCAGCCGGGGCTGGCGCTTGTGCCTGTGCGGGCAGGGGGGCACGCTCGGCCTCGAAATCGATGATCAGCGGGTAGAGCACCGGTGCCGCGGTGCCAGCCGACGGGCGGGCCGTGGACAGCGCCAGGGCCACGTTGTCCCAGACCTCGCCGGTGCGCTGTCTGATGGAAGCGCGGCGTACGAGCTGCAACTTGGGGGCTTCCGCCTTGCTCCCAACGCTCAGTCGCGCGTCGTAGAACGGTGTCCAGGAGGCGTTCCGCACTTGGTAGCGGATCGTCATGTCGGCCTCCAGCGCGTCCCGTGCCGCGAGCGCCACCTTCACCTCGGTGCGAGCCACCTGACCGGGCGCCAGCGAGGCGAGCTTGCCGTCCAGGTCCTTGATCTGCCGGTCCACCTGGCGAACCTTGATCTCGGTGTCGAGGATCGCCTTCTGCGCCTCGGCCGTGCGCTTGCCGATCAGCTCGAACAGCTGGCCCCAGTCGGGCTGCGGTGCAGGCGCGGCGCCGGCCGGCGCCGGTGAGGCCGGAAGCTTCGTGAGGTTGTCGATCAGCTTCTTCTGCGCCTCGGCAGCCTGGATCGCTGCTTGCAGGGCGGACCTCTCGTCCTTCAGTTTCTCGATGGCGTCCTCGATGCGCCGGCGGTCGCTGGCGGCTACGGCATCGTCGCCGCGCGGCACCGACACGCTGCGCGTGTCGACCGAGCCGATCTCCAGCCCCGCCGTGGCCTTGCCCTCCACGCGGATCGACGCGGCGACGGTCTCGGCCGGCAGGTCGGCGAACAACAGCGTGTGCTCGCCCTTCTCCAGCTGCACGCGGGCCGTGCGCGTGACCTCCGCGCCCGAGGGGTAGACGGTGACGGCGTCGATGCGGGAGGAGCCTTTGACCTCGGCGGCCGCCGCGGCCCCCGCCAGGGCCAGCGACAACGGCAATGCCATTAACGAACGCATGGGTGTCCTCCAATATTAATGACGGAAACGGGGTCAGACCCCTCGCCTCCAAGGTCTGCTGCTCGAACGCCGCACCGGCGCGAGGGGTCTGACCCCGGCAGCGTAGGCGCCTTCGTGTCGTCAGTGTGACGCCGAACCCGGAAAACTGCCCGCAATGCCGAGGCTTACGGCATTGTAACCATGTTGCCCGCCCCACAGCGCTGCGGCGGGCCTGCCTCTAACTTGGGCGCGGACGGGGATGCCTCAGATGCGCATGAAATGGCCTCGACATCCTGTACGAAATTAACTACGGCGCTTATGTACCCCGCATGACCCGCGCCCGGCCTCCGCGGGCAGCGCCGCTCCCGCCCATTCGCATGCGATTGCAGCCGACATCCCAACCCAAGCGATTGCGATGACACGCCAACCCAAAAACGAAGCCTTTGCCCGCACCTCCTTCCTGCATGGCGCCAACGCCGCGTACATCGAGGAGATGCAGTCGCAATACGAGCGCAACCCAGGCTCGGTGAGCGACGAGTGGCGGCACTTCTTCGCCAGCCTCCAGGACGAGCGCCAGGAGCACAGGAAGGACGGCGACGGCCTGGACGGGCCGTCCTGGGCGCGCCCCCTGGAGCAGGCCGAGGGGGACCGCGAACTCCTGGGCGCGCTCACCGGCGACTACGGCGAGACCGAGCGGCACATCCGCGGCCGGCTGCAGGCGCGCGCCGCCGCCGGCGGCTTCGACCTGAGCCCGGCGGCGTCGCTGCGCGCCACCCAGGACAGCATCCGCGCGCTCATGCTGATCCGCGCCTTCCGCGCCATGGGCCACCTGGCGGCCGATCTCGACCCGCTGGGCCTCGCGGAGCGCCGGAAGCACCGCGAGCTGCGGCCCGATTTCTACGGCTTCACCGAGGCTGACCTCGACCGGCCGATCTTCATCGACAGGGTGCTGGGGCTGGAGACCGCCGCCATCCGCGAGATCCTGCGCATCCTGAAGCGCACCTACTGCCGCCACGTCGGCGTCGAGTTCATGCACATCACCAACCCCGCGCAGAAGTCGTGGATCCAGGAGCGCATCGAGGGCCGGGACAAGGACATCGCCTTCACGCCGGAGGGCAAGCGGGCCATCCTCAACAAGCTGATCGAGGCCGAGGTCTTCGAGAAGTTCGCCGATGTGAAGTACACCGGCACCAAGCGCTTCGGCCTCGACGGCGCCGAGGCGATGGTCCCGGCGCTGGAGCAGATCATCAAGCGCGGCGGCCAGCTCGGCATCAAGGAGATCGTGATCGGCATGGCGCACCGCGGGCGCCTCAACGTGCTCGGCAACGTGCTGCACAAGCCCTACCGCGCGATCTTCAACGAGTTCCGAGGCGGCTCGTTCAAGCCGGACGACGTGGAAGGCTCGGGCGACGTGAAGTACCACCTCGGCGCCTCGTCCGACCGCTCCTTCGACGGCAACGATGTGCACCTGTCGCTCACGGCCAACCCCTCGCACCTGGAGATCGTCGATCCGGTGGTGCTCGGCAAGGTGCGCGCCAAGCAGGACCAGCACGGCTGCAAGCCCGGCGAGCGCACGCCGGTGCTGCCGCTCCTGATCCACGGCGATGCGGCCTTCGCCGGCCAGGGCGTGGTCGCGGAGTGCTTCGGGTTGTCGGGGCTCAGGGGACACCGCACCGGCGGCTCGCTCCACTTCATCATCAACAACCAGATCGGCTTCACCACCAGTCCGCGTTTCTCGCGCTCCTCGCCCTACTGCTCGGACGTGGCGAAGATGGTGGAGGCGCCCATCTTCCACGTGAACGGCGACGACCCGGAGGCCGTAGTGCACGTGGCCAAGATCGCCACCGAGTTCCGTCAGCGCTTCCAGAAGCCGGTGGTGATCGACATGTTCTGCTACCGGCGCTTCGGCCATAACGAGTCCGACGAGCCGGCGTTCACCCAGCCCCTCATGTACCGGGCCATCCGGAGCCACCCGAGCGCAGTCGAGATCTACGGCAAGCGCCTCGTCGAGGAGGGTGTCGTCACGGAGCCCGACATCGAGGGCATGAAGGCGCGGTTCCGCACACACCTCGATTCCGAGTTCGCGGCCTCCGACAGCTACCGGCCCAACAAGGCCGATTGGCTCGACGGGCGCTGGTCGAATGTGGGCTTCGCCGAGGACGACGAGCGCCGTGGCGACACCGGCGTGGCGCTCGATACGCTCAAGGAGATCGGCCGGCGCATCACCACCGTCCCCCAGGATTTCAATGTCCACCGCACCATCGAGCGCCTCCTGCAGCGCCGGCGCGCGATGGTGGAGAGCGGCAGCGGCGTCGACTGGGCGATGGCCGAGCACCTG
>DATBKR010000098.1:0-2396 GCA_036555805.1 Hyphomicrobiaceae bacterium
CCGCGCGTGGCCGATATCGGCAACTATATCCGCAAGGGCAAGCTGTGGGATGCCTTCACCCACGACGAGCGCCCGGTGCTGCTGATCGACGAGATCGACAAGGCCGACATCGAGTTCCCCAACGACCTTTTGCAGGAGCTCGACCGCATGGAGTTCTACGTCTACGAGACGCACGAGACCATCCAGGCGCGGCACCGGCCGGTGGTGATCATCACGTCCAACAACGAGAAGGAGTTGCCCGACGCGTTCCTGCGCCGGTGCTTCTTCCACTACATCAAGTTTCCCGACGCCGGCACCATGCGCGCCATCGTGGACGTGCACTTCCCGAACCTGAAGGGGCGGCTGGTGTCGGAGGCGCTCAAGATCTTCTACGACCTACGCGAGGTGCCGGGCATCAAGAAGAAGCCCTCCACCTCGGAGCTGCTGGACTGGATCAAGCTGCTGCTCAACGAGGACATCGCGCCCGAGACCCTGCGCGAGAGCGACCCGAGGAAGCTGATTCCGCCGCTCGCCGGCGCGCTGCTCAAGAACGAGCAGGACGTGCATCTGCTGGAGCGGCTGGCGTTCCTTGCGAGGCGTCAGGGTCAGGGCTGAGGCGAGACCTACGCGGTGCGACCCGGCCGGATCGCATCTCGCCACTTGCGCCGGCGCTCGCTGGTCGCTGGATACCGGGGACAAGCCCCGGTATGACACGGAGCCGAGCGAGCATCGCAGACGGAGCACGAGAGGGCTGAGATGATCAACGAGACCCCGTTGGCACGCTTCAAGCCGCTGGCCGACGGGCTCCTCAGGCCGCTCTATGCCGACTACAGCTTCGGCAACATCCCCGATACGCTCGAATTCCTGCTCACGGGCAACCGGCGCGGGCCGCTGCTGGCGCCCGACTGCTTCGGTGGCGCCTATCCGCGGCCGGAGAAGGTGGTGCTGTTGTTCGTCGACTCGTTCGGCTGGCAGTTCTGGCAGGAGCACTACCGACGCTTTCGGACGACGACACGCGTCGCCAAGCAGGGCACGCTGACGCCGATCTCGGCGCTGTTCCCGTCCACCACCGCGGCCTCGGTCGCCACGCTGAACCTGGGCGTGCTGCCGGCCGTGCATGCGCTCTACGAGTGGAACGTCTACGTCCCCGCCTACGGCGAGGTGATCCAGTCGCTCGCCTTCTCCCCGCTGGGGAACCGCGCGGGCGACGCCTGCCTGGCGCGGGGCTGCGACCCGGCCGCGCTGCTCGACGTGCAGGAGACGGTGCACCAGCGTCTCGCCGGCCAGGGCATGCGGTCGATCCAGTTCGCGCACCGCGCTTACGCGGATTCCGCGTTCAACCGCATCGCAACGGCCGGTGCCGAGGTCGTGCGCCACTCCACCCTGGCCGAGGCCCTCGTGCAGCTGAAAGAGGCGCTGCAGAACGTGGGCGGCAAGGCCCTGTTCGGCTTCTACTGGGCCGCGATCGACAGCATCGCCCACGCGTACGGCCCCGGCACGCCGCACCACGCGGCCGAGATCGCCAGCTTCTGGCGCACGTTCGACGAGGTGTTCCGGGACGTGGACAGCCCCGACACGCTCTACCTGTTCACGGCGGACCACGGCCAGGTGTTCACGCACGCGCGCGAGACGGTGTGCCTCAACGAGCGGCTGCCTGAGCTGGCCGAGTGGCTCGCCGTCAGCCCGACGGGCAACCGCATCTATCCCAACGGCTCGCCGCGCGATGTCTTCCTGCACATCCGGCCGGAGCACAGGGAGGAGGCGCTGCGGCTGCTGGGCCGCGAGCTTGGCGACACGGCACTGGTGATGACCGTGGATGCGGCGCTGGAGGAGGGCCTGTTCGGGCCGCAGCCGGTGTGCGAGGAACTGCGCCGGCGGCTCGGCGATATCCTCATCCTGCCCCGCCTCGGCCATTTCGTGTGGTGGCGCGAGCGGGGTGTGCTGGTCAACACGTTCAACGGCCACCACGGCGGTCTCACAGCCGAGGAGGTCATCACCATGCTGGGCGCGATCGACGCGCTCTGACGGGGTCAGACCGAAAAGCGGAAAACGGGGCCAGACCCCTTTCCTCCCAGGTTGGGATCTATCCTCCGGCGTCGGTGAAAAGGGGTCTGACCCCGGTCAAGTGTTCCGAATTTCCGCCTTCTCACGGCCCAAAACGCGCCCTATGCCGCTCGGCCGGAGCGGGGCGGGGAGGGGGAGCGTTGCGCAGGAGGGAAGACCATGGCCGTCATGCAGGAGCGTAAGGAGCGCGGCAGGGATGAGCCCGTTCCCGTCAGGAACGCCGTCGAGGCGGTGCGGCAGTCAGCGAAGGGATGGCTGCCGACGGCGTTCTCGGCAGTGGCGGTGGCGGCGTCGTGCGTAAGCGTGTACGTGAGTACGCTGCAGGCGGCGCAACTGGAGGTCTATGTGCCGCC
>DATBKR010000099.1:0-21787 GCA_036555805.1 Hyphomicrobiaceae bacterium
GTAGGCGGTGTAGTCGGCGGTGGTGAAGGCGTTCTGCTGGCCGCCGAGGCGCGAGACGATGGCCGAGAACTCGCCGTTGGCGAGCTTCTCGGTGGACTTGAACATCAGGTGCTCGAGGAAGTGCGCGATGCCGGAGGTCCCAGGCGGCTCGTCGGCCGACCCGGCGCGGATGTAGACCATGTGCGTGACGACCGGGGCACGGGTGTCGGGAACCACAACAAGGGTCAGGCCGTTGGAGAGCTTGTACTCGCTTACGGCCTTGGCAGCGGCCGCGTGCGCGGCCGGAGAGACTAGGGCGATCGACATGAGGGCGAGGAGAGCAAGGGCGAGGCGTTTGCCTGGTGTCCACATGGGGCGGCAGTTCCTGTGCGCGAAGCGCTGGCTGGCTGGGCGGGAGGTCAAAGCCTGGGCGAATCGCAGTGGTGCGCTTGGCGCAACGGGCGTAGGATAACTCGATCTTTGTTGGCGGTCTGACAGCCTCAAGTCAAATGACAAGCCCTTAATGTCGTGCTTACGCCGGCCGGCGGGCTACCCAGAGCCCCGGCACGGGCGAGCTCACTTGGTCAGGCTGTTGAGTGTGCCGGAGAACAGGCCCGGACACGGACCATAGGGGCTCTTGTTGGCGCCAGAATAGTTGGGGTCCAGCGCCTTGTCCTTCCACTGGATCTCGCCGCGGCAGTAGGCCAGGTGCAGGCGCTCGCGCTCCTTGGCCGCCGCCTGCTTGCGCAATTCGGGGTCGTTGAGGGCCGCGACCTCTTCGCTGCCAGTCTTGCCGGAACCCGGCTCGGGGAGGCGGTTGACGTTAGGCGGTACCACCAGCGGCGCCCGCTCGGCCATCTTGGGGTCGCGCCGCTTGTCGTCGAGGGCCGACGGGCTGATGCCCATCCAGTCGAACACCTTGCCTTCCAGGGCGATGCTGTCGCAGGCACCCAAGGCCAGAGCCCACAGCGCGAGCCCCCCGGCGATCAGGGCGGTGCGGTTGCGGCAGAGCGGAAGCATATGGCGTCATCCCCCGAGTCCGCGCCTCAATCAAAGGCTTAGAGCGACTTTGCGGCGCGATTGCGACTCAGACTTAAGGAATCGTATAGGAGGCCGCAGACCCCCGCAACCAAGGCCACGTCGGCGAAATTGAAGACGTACCAGTAGAAGCCGAAGGCGTGCAGCTGGATGTAGTCGGCTACCCCGCCCAGCACCAGCCGGTCGATGGCGTTACCCGCGGCCCCGCCCATGATCAGCCCGAGGCACAGCGCCGGAAGTCTGCCCGCGATACCGCGCGCGAGCCACAGGGCCATGGCCACGACGGCGAGGCCGGCGAAGCCCGCGAACAGCCACTGCCCCTCCCGGCTGTGGAGCGGTATCAGGCCGTAGCTGATGCCCTTGTTCTCCAGGTAGACGAGATCCAGGAAGGGCGTCACGTGCACGCGTCCCCGGTCCTGGATGCGGTACACCTCGAGCATCCACCACTTGTGGGCCTGGTCGACGGCGAGGGTGGCGAGCGCGCACCAGATGCCCAGGGCCGACATCGGCCCCCACAGCCACGACGTAAGGCGTGCGTCCTGCATGAGCTCCCCAAAGGTCCGGCTGTGCCCCAGGCGGCGAAGCCGCCCCGACGTACCTCAGCCGCGGCGCGCGGGCAATATGCGGAGCTTGGGCCCCGCAGATAGCTGGGTCGCTGCGGTTGGTGGTGAAAAATTGCGCCGAGCAGCACTGAGCTCGGGCCCGCTCGGCCGCAATGCCGCCGCTTCGGTGCATTGACCACTGCATTGCGCTGGCCGTATAGCCTAAACATATCGGTTCGGGATTCGTTCTCTCCAACCCTTCCCATCCCAGCCCCAGCCCCGCCGCGAGAATGCCATGACGATCAAGCATGCCAAGGTGATCATCCTCGGCTCAGGCCCTGCCGGCTGGACGGCGGCGATCTATGCAGCACGTGCAATGCTGAAGCCGGTGGTGATCCAGGGGAGCCAGCCCGGCGGGCAGATGACAATCACCACCGATGTCGAGAACTATCCGGGCTTTGCCGATGTCATCCAGGGCCCCTGGCTGATGGAGCAGATGCGGCTGCAGGCCGAGCATGTGGGGGCCGAGACCGTTCTCGACCTGATCGTCAAGGCCGACCTTGGGCAGCGGCCCTTCCGGCTCGATGGGGATTCGGGCGACACCTACACCTGCGACGCGCTCATCATCGCCACCGGCGCCCAGGCGCGCTGGCTTGGGCTGCCCTCCGAGGAGAGGTTCAAGGGCTATGGCGTGTCGGCCTGCGCCACCTGCGACGGATTCTTCTACAAGGGCAAGCGGGTGGCCGTGATCGGCGGCGGCAACACGGCGGTGGAGGAGGCGCTGTTCCTCACCAACTTCGCCGAGAAGGTGACGGTCGTGCACCGGCGCGACAGCTTCCGCGCCGAGAAGATCCTGCAGCAGCGGCTGTTCAAGAACCCCAAGATCGAAGTGATCTGGAACGCGGTGCTGGAAGAGGTGCTGGGCGGGCACGACCCCAAGGGCGTCAACGGCGCCGTGCTCAAGGATGTGAAGACGGGCGAGACCGGGAACATCGCCGTGGACGGGGTGTTCGTCGCCATCGGGCATGCGCCCGCCACCCAGCTGTTCAAGGGCCAGTTGGAGACCACGCCGTCGGGTTATCTGATCACCGCCCCGGATTCGACGCGCACGTCGATCCCCGGCGTGTTCGCCGCAGGCGATGTCAAGGATGAGATCTTTCGCCAGGCCGTCACCGCCGCCGGAATGGGATGCATGGCGGCGCTCGAGGCGGAGCGCTATCTTGCCAAGATCGAGAACGCCGCGGGGGCCGCCGCATAGGCCTAACCCCCGCATCACTGCCGTCCGTCACAGAAAAACACGTCAATGGACTGGGACAAGCTACGCATCTTCCATGCCGCCGCCGAGGCCGGCAGCTTCACCCACGCGGGCGAAGCCTTGCGCATGAGCCAGTCGGCGGTGAGCCGTCAGGTGTCGGCGCTGGAGAAGGAGCTGAAGGTCGCGCTGTTTCACCGGCACGCGCGGGGCTTGGTTCTGACCGAACAGGGCGAGATGCTGTTCGGCACGGCCAGCGAGATCATGAACAAGCTCTCGACCGCCGAGACGCTGCTCACCGACACCACCACCAAGCCGTCGGGCGACCTGAAGGTGACGGCACCCATCGGGCTCGGCACCATCTGGGTGACGCAGCGCCTGCGCGAGTTCTTCGAGCTGTACCCGGAGATCCGCATCGAGCTGATCCTGAGCGATGAGCAGATCGCCATCGCCATGCGCGCGGCCGACGTTGCCATCTGGACCTCGGAGCCGCAGCAGAGCGACTTGATCCGGCGCCGGCTCTTCACCATCAAGATCCATGCCTACGCATCAGCCCAGTACGTGCGCCGCTACGGTGCGCCGCAGACGCTGGAGTCGCTCGACGACCATGCCATCGTGTCCTACAGCGGCACGCCGGCCGCGCATCTCTCCGCCATCCGCTGGATCGAGACGGCGGGGCTCGACGGCAGGGCGCCGCGCAGGCCCGCGTTCGCCGCCAACAGCATCGTCGCAATGAAATATGCCATACGGGCCGGCATCGGCATAGGTCTTTTGCCGGATTATCTGACCGAGGACGAGGCCGAGTTGGTGCCAGTGCTGCGCGACGTGGAGCTGCCCACGGTGCCCCTCTATTTCGTCCTGCCGGAGGAGCTCAAGACCGCGAAGAAGGTACAGGTCTTCCGCGACTTCCTGGTGGCCAAAGCGCGGCAGTGGAAATACTGAGACATGCATGAGCGCATGGCTCGCATGTCTTGTTCCGTCTACCTCAAGTTGAGAGACCTGCGCATAATGGCGACAGCTGTGACGGACAGCTATTGAAGGCAGCTACCCTCCCTTCGATGCCTTCAAGCGCCCCTGACAGGGCGAACGATGTCACTGACGACCGGGCCCCGCGCCCGGTCTTTCTTTTTTGGGCGACGTACCTGTCATCCCGGCCGGAGCGGTGCGAGCCAAAGGCGAGCAGCGCTCGGAGCCGGGACCTCGTCGGACGAGTCGTGCGTTGGACTCGCCCGATGAGGTCCCGGATAGCCTCGGCCTGCGGCCTCGGCTTCCGGGATGACGGGTGGACGCCCTCACGCCGCTTCCTTCACGGCCTGGCCGTTGACCACCAGGGAGCCGCCGCGGACCGTGACGCGAACGGTATCGCCGTCACGGATGCGGCCGGCGAGGATCTGCTCCGCCAGCGGGTCCTGCAGCGACTTCTGGATCACGCGCTTCAGGGGGCGCGCGCCGTAGACGGGGTCGTAGCCGCGGTTGGCGAGCCAGGTGCGGGCCGCGTCGTCCAGCTCCAGCTTGAGCTTGCGGTCGGTCAGCAGCTTCTGCAGGCGGGCGATCTGGATATCCACGATCGAGACCATCTGGTCGCGCCGCAGACGGTGGAACAGGATGATGTCGTCGACGCGGTTCAGGAACTCCGGCCGGAATTTGGCGCGCAGCTCGGCCAGGACGTAGGGCCGCGCAGCGTCCGTGTCCTCGCCCTCCTTCTGGTTGGCCAGGTACTCCGAGCCGATGTTGGAGGTCATCACGATCAGCGTGTTCTTGAAGTCCACCGTGTGGCCCTGGCCGTCGGTAAGGCGGCCGTCGTCCAGCACCTGCAGGAGCACGTTGAACACGTCAGGGTGCGCCTTCTCGATCTCGTCGAACAGCACGACCTGGTAGGGCCGGCGCCGCACCGCCTCGGTGAGCGCGCCACCTTCCTCGTAACCGACGTAGCCCGGAGGTGCGCCGATCAGGCGGGCGACCGCGTGCTTCTCCATGTACTCGCTCATGTCGATGCGGACCATGGCGGACTCGTCGTCGAACAGGAACGCGGCGAGCGCCTTGGTCAGCTCGGTCTTGCCCACGCCGGTGGGGCCCAGGAAGATGAACGAGCCGATCGGCCGGTTCGGGTCCTGCAGACCGGCGCGCGCCCGCCGCACGGCTGTGGAGACAGCCTCCACCGCCTCGCGCTGGCCGACCACGCGCTTGGAAAGCTCCTGTTCCATGCGCAGCAGCTTCTCGCGCTCGCCTTCCAGCATCTTGTCCACGGGAATGCCGGTCCAGCGCGAGACGATGGCCGCCACGTGGTCGGGCGTGACGGCCTCCTCCACCATGGCGCCAACCTTGGCATCGTCCGCCTCCAGCTCCTTGAGCTTCTTCTCCAGGCCGGGGATGATGCCGTAGGCGAGCTCCCCGGCGCGGGTGAAGTCGCCGCGGCGCTGGGCCTGGTTCAGCTCGTGGCGGCGCTGGTCCAGCTCCACCTTGAGCTTCTGCGCCGAGCCCAGCTTCTGCTTCTCGCTCTGCCAGCGGGCGGTCAGCGCCCTGGATTTCTCCTCCAGGTCGGCGATGGACTTGTCGAGACGCAGCAGCCGGTCCTTGGAGGCGGCATCGCTCTCCTTGCGCAGGGCCTCGCGCTCGATCTTCATCTGCATGAGGTCGCGGTCGATGGCGTCCAGTTCCTCGGGCTTGGAGTCGATCTCCATCTTGAGGCGCGAGGCGGCCTCGTCGACGAGGTCGATGGCCTTGTCTGGCAGGAAACGGTCGGTGATATAGCGGTTGGAAAGCGTGGCCGCCGCCACCAGCGCGGAATCCGTGATGCGAACGCCGTGATGCTGCTCGTACTTCTCCTTGAGCCCGCGCAGGATGGAGATGGTGTCCTCCACGGTGGGCTCGGAGACGAAAACGGGCTGGAAGCGCCGCGCCAGCGCGGCGTCCTTCTCGATGTGCTTGCGGTACTCGTCGAGCGTGGTGGCGCCGACGCAGTGCAGTTCGCCGCGCGCCAGGGCGGGTTTGAGCAGGTTGCCGGCGTCCATGGCGCCCTCGGCCTTGCCGGCACCAACGATGGTATGCAGCTCGTCGATGAACAGGATGATGCGCCCGCCCTCGGCCTGGATCTCGCTGAGCACGGCCTTCAGCCGCTCCTCGAACTCGCCGCGGTACTTGGCGCCGGCGATCAGCGCGCCCATGTCGAGCGCCAGGAGCCGCTTGTCCTTGAGGCTCTCGGGGACGTCGCCCTTGACGATGCGCTGGGCGAGGCCCTCGGCGATGGCCGTCTTGCCGACCCCGGGCTCGCCGATCAGAACGGGGTTGTTCTTGGTGCGGCGGGAGAGCACCTGGATGGTGCGCCGGATCTCCTCGTCGCGGCCGATCACCGGGTCGATCTTGCCCTCGGCCGCGGCGGCCGTGAGGTCACGGGCATAGCGCTTCAGCGCGTCGTAGCCCTGCTCGGCCGAGGCGCTGTCGGCGGTGCGGCCCTTGCGCAGGTCATCCACGGCGCGGCCGAGAGTGGTCGGATTGACGCCCGCCTCGTTGAGCGCGCGGCCAGCCTCCGTGGAGGGCTCCATGGCCAGCGCCAGGAGCAGGCGCTCGACCGAGACGAACTTGTCCCCGGCCTTCTGGGCAAGCTTCTCGGCCTGGTCGAAGGCGCGCGCCAGCTCCGGTGCCAGGTAGACCTGGCCGGCGCCGCCGCCGGAAACCTTGGGGCGCTTGGAGAGCGACCGCTCCACCGCGGCCAGGGCGTCGCCGGGCCGGCCGCCTGCGCTCTGGATGATGCGGGCCGCCAAGCCCTCCGGGTCATCGAGCAGGACCTTCAGGAGATGGTCGGTCCCGAACTGCTGATGGCCCTCGCGCAGGGCCAGGCTCTGGGCGGCCTGCACGAAGCCTTTCGCGCGGTCGGTGTATATATCGAAGTTCATGGCATCCCTCCTCCGCACGGCCATTTCGCCCCTACCGGGCGCGACAACGCCGTCGTTTGATAGGAATCGACTCCTGATCGGGCGCGGGACCCGCAAGCGGCGTCCGCGGCCAAATCTCACGCTCATATAGTGCGGCAGAACAGCGCCAAAAAGACCGTGTAGACGGGACCCCGATGCAGAAAAACCATGAGATCACCCATGCAGACACCCGAGGGCTCCACTCCGCGCGTCAGCACCCTCTACCGCTATCCCGTCAAGGGATTGACGCCTGAGCGGCTCGACCGCGTCGCTCTGGAGCCGGGCGAGACCCTGCCCTTCGACCGCGCCTACGCCATCGAGAACGGACCCGGCCGCTTCGACCCCAATGCGCCGCGCCATCTGCCCAAGATCAACTTCCTGATGCTGATGCGCGACGAGCGGCTGGCGACACTGAGGAGCGCGTTCGACGACAGCACGCACACGCTCACCATCTCCCGCGGCGGCAAGCCGGTGGTTAGCGGGCAGCTCAGCACGCCGCTCGGCCGGCAGTTGATCGAGCAGTTCATCGCCGCCTACATGCAGGCAGAGCTGCGAGGAGCGCCCAAGATTGTGCACGCGCCGGGCCACAGCTTCTCCGACATGGCGGCCAAGTGCGTGCACATCGTCAACCTGGCGAGCGTGCGCGAGTTGGAGCGTGTGGTCGGTCGCAAGCTGGACCCGCTGCGCTTCCGCGCCAACATCTATCTCGACGGGGTGGCGCCGTGGGCCGAACTCGCCTGGATGGACAAGGCGTTCGGCCTCGGCCCGGTGCGGGTGCAGGCCTTCGCCCGCACGCAGCGCTGCGAGGCCACCAACGTCGATCCCGAGACCGGGGCCCGCGACATGGCGGTCCCCGCCGCGCTCGCGCGCACCTGGGGCCACCAGGACTTTGGCATCTACGCCAGGGTCGTCGTGGGCGGAGTGATCGCCGCTGGAGCGGCGGTCGCGGTTCCCGTGAGCGGGTAAACCTCCCCTCCGGTCACGGTCGCCGGAGCTTCGGCGGATTGCGCTTCGCTCACCTTCCCGGCGCCTCGCGCTATTCGGTCGGCTCGCTCTTGCCGGGGTCGCCATTCTCGCTGCGCGCGCGACGCACGGGGCGACGCAGGAACTCGGGCTGCTCGTGCACCTGCTGGAAGCGGTCGCGGCGCCGCGGCTCGGCCACGGTCTCCCCCGCCGGCTCGGCGGCGCGCTCGTGCGTCTCGGCCCGGGCTTCCCGGACTTCCCCTCGGGCTTCGCCCTGACGCTCACGATCCGTGAAGCCCTGGCGCTCGCCGCGGTCGCCATAGCGCGGCCGGTTCTGGTCGCGTCGGAAGGGCCGCTCCGGGCGCTGTTCGGGCCGCCCGCCGGGGCGGGCATGCTCGCCGCCGGCCTGCTGCGGATGCGGCTGCTGCTGGCCCGGCGCCTGCGGGATGAAGGGCTGCGCGAAGCCGTCCTCGCCGCCCATCTCGGCATCCTCGCCGAACTCGTCGAGCCCCTCGCCCGTCTCGGTAAAGCCGCGCATGCGCGGCCCGCCGCCGTTGGCGGCCTCGCCGGGCTGATTGAACTGCTCGCGGTACGCCATGATGATGCGGCTGTAGTGCTCGGCGTGCTGGAAGTAGTTCTCGGCCAGCACGAGGTCTCCGGACGACTGGGCGTCGCGCGCCAGCGAGATGTACTTCTCGGCGATGTGGGCCGGGGTGCCGCGGATCTTCACGTCCGGGCCGTTCGATTCAAAGCTGCGCGACAGCGGATTGTGGTGGCCCTTGCGGTTGTTGTTGCGGCCACGCCCGCGGCGGTTCTGTTGTCCTTGCCTCACTGACTTAACGGCTCCCGTCCTACCTGAACCATCATTCCATTCGTACCAGAAACGGCATGGTCCTGCTCCCGCGTCGGCACATCGAGGGCATCACGAGCAAGTCCCGCTCCAAGTCCGCTTGTCGCTCACAAGCTTGAACTTGCGACCCACTGGGGCAGTCGTGGTCCCGACCTTCTTCCCGCACCTCGACCCGCGCGCAGCCACGGCGCTTAGGCTCGGCTAGTCACGCCATCAATGCATCTCGTGGGCGGCGGCTAGTGGTGCTGACGATGTGTCGCCTTGTTGCGAGCAATTCAACCTGCTGCGCATCGCTCCAAACGCCGCGCCCTTCTGCAACAAACGCGGGCTCGGCGCGCGGTCGATTCCACTAGCTCTTAGCCTATCCCGGCGAGGGGCAACAGCCAAGGGGTTTCTGTGCATGCTTTGCGCCCCGTGTTTTCACGGCAACACAGCGTCTCCTTCCGGCGACATCCCGGCCAATGCGAAGTTCCACGACCTCTGCGTCCGCAGCGGCAATGCCGTCGTTCACAATGGACGCCACCACGATGGCCTGATCTAGGCCCACCTCCAGGAGGGCCCAGCCGTCGGGAACCACCCTCGCGATCCCCCCCGCGAGACGCCGGTAGAGCGCGAGACCGTCAGGGCCGCCGTCGAGCGCAATTGCCGGATCGAAGTTGCAAACCTCAGGATCGAGGTGCGCGATGTCGGCCGTGCGCACGTAGGGAGGATTGCTGACCAGCATATGGAAGGCGCCCGGCACGGTTTCAAGGGCGTCGGCCGTTAACCAGGAGGCGCGCCTGGCGACACCCAGGCGGTCGGCGTTGGCGCGCGCAACCGCGAGCGCGGCCGGACTGATGTCCGTGCCGATGCCGGCTGCACCCGGCAGTTCGCACAGCAGGGTGAGGAGGAGGCAGCCCGTGCCGGTGCCGACGTCGAGGATGCGCACGGCAGAGGGGTCCCAGCGCTCCTCGCGGACCGCCTCGAGCGCCATCTCGATCAGGGTCTCGGTGTCCGGTCGGGGGTCGAGCGTGGCGGGCGAGACTGCGAACGAGCGGCCATAGAAGTCGCGCCGGCCCAGGATGCGCGACACCGGCTCGCGCCGGGCCCGCCGAGCGACGTAGCCCGCGAGCTGCGAAGCCTCGGCTGCGCTCAGCGGGCGCTCGGGCTCGCTCAGGAGCTTCGCCGCGGGCACGTCGAGCACGGCCGCTGCCAGCCGGCGCACGTCCGCGCCGGCCTCCTCGACGCCGGCGCGGGTCAGCGCGGCGGTCCACCGGCGCAGCGCCGGGCCGACGGCGAGGCCCGTGATGCCGGTGTCGCCGAGGGAGGCGTCAGGCTCCTGCATTCTCACTCATGCTTCGCTCAGGGCGGCCAGCTCGCCGGCCTGGTTGTGGGCGACGAGGGCATCGACCAGCTCGTCGAGCCCGGTGCCTGCGAGCACCTCCGTCAGCTTGTGCAGGGTGAGGCCGATGCGGTGGTCGGTCACCCGCCCCTGCGGGAAATTGTAGGTGCGGATGCGCTGCGAGCGGTCGCCCGAGCCCACCTGCCCGCGCCTCTGGGCCGCGCGCGACTGGGCCGCCTTCTCGCGCTCCATCTCGTAGAGGCGCGAGCGCAGCACCTGCATGGCCAGGCGCCGGTTCTGGTGCTGCGACTTCTCCGCCGAGACCACCACGAGTCCCGTGGGCAGGTGGGTGATGCGCACCGCCGAGTCTGTCCTGTTGACGTGCTGCCCGCCGGCGCCGCTGGCCCGCATCGTATCGATGCGGATCTCCTCGGGCCTGACCTCCACGTCGATGTCCTCGGCCTCCGGCAGCACGGCGACGGTGGCCGCCGAGGTGTGGATGCGCCCGCCAGCTTCGGTTACGGGCACGCGCTGTACGCGGTGAACGCCCGATTCGAACTTGAGCCTGGCGAACACGCCCCGGCCGGAGATGGCGGCCACGATTTCCTTGTAGCCGCCGAGGTCGTTCGCCGAGGCGGAGATGATCTCCACCTTCCAGCCGTGCTGCTCCGCGTAGCGGCCGTACATGCGGAACAAGTCGGCGGCGAACAGGGCGGCCTCGTCGCCGCCGGTGCCGGCGCGCACCTCCAGGATAGCGCTCTTCTCGTCGGCGGCATCCTTGGGCAGGAGCTGTATCCGCAATCGTTCCTGCGCCTCGGCCACGCGCGCGGCAATCAGCTCGATCTCCTCCTGCGCCAACGCCTTGAGGTCGCGGTCAGCGGCAGGGTCGTTCAGCAGCTGATCGAGATCGTGCTGCTCACCCTCCAGCTTGTGCAACCCCTGGATGCTTTCGACGACCGGATTGAGCTCGGCGAACTCTTTGGTGAGCTGCGCATAGCTGGCTGGCGAAGCGCCGCGGTTCAGTTCCGCCTGGATCTCTTCCCAGCGCTGCACGAGCCTGTCGAGTTTTTCCAACGGTAGGGCATTCATTGGCGTATAGCCTGGGGTCGCGCTGTCTGGGGTCGAGCCCTGCTCGAGCGAGTCTAGTGAACCGGCGCCGGCCGGCCGCGGCGCAGGCTATCGGCCCTTCGCTGACCGCTGCTTGTCGACCTTGCGCAGCCTCGGATTGCCGACATCGATCCATCTGAGGCCGTCGCGGCGCGGGGCGGAATATAGCACGAAAAGGTCCATTCCGGCGCGGGCGGGGCCGGCCAGGGAGTGCGGCAGCCGCGAGATCGCCTTGTAGGTGGGACCGGGCGCCCAGATCGCCAAGCTGGCCGCGCCCGCCATGACCACGGGCGGCGTCGCCAGCAGGAGCAGTCGGCCGACGCCGCTGCTGCGCCGTGGCAGCGGCTCGCGCGGCGGCGGTTTGCGCAGCGCCATGGGCGGTGGGCTCGCCGGCCGGGTGGGCACGACCTCGCCGGCTGCGCCTCCGGCGCCCCGCAAGAGCTGCTGGAAGCGCCAGAGCAGCGGCTGAGGGTCGAGCCCCAGCAGCTCGCAGTAGCTGCGCACGATGCGCACCGTCTCGGGCCAGTGCGGCAGGGACGCGAAGGCCCCGTTCTCCAGGTCCTCGATCACGGCCTGGGTGGTCGCCAGACGGCGCGCAATCGCCTCGCGCGGCAGCCGCATGGCGGCCCGCATATTGCGGAAGATGTGGGCGATCTGCTGATCCCGGCCGGGCACCGGGGGCTCGGGCAGGCGGGCGCGCAATGCCGCCCCCTGCACGGGGATCATGCCGCGCGGCCCTGGCCCCGGCTGCCTCATACGCATGACAAAAACAACCCGTTCCCCCGATGGGTCTGTTTAGCAAACTCGCGCGCGTCGTCAAAACAGTCATCTGCGGCGGGAGCGAGGCCGCCGCTCTAGATTTCCACGCCTTGCTCCTCGGCGAACCGCTTGAGGCCTGCCCGCAGGCTGCCGTCGCTGCTGCGCATGTTGTCGGCCAGCCACCGCTCCAGCGCCTCCGCATCAAGGCTCAGAACCATCGACTTGATCGGCCCGATCGAGGCGGGCGCCATCGAGATGGCGCGGAACCCCAGCCCGATCAGGGTCATGGCCTCTAGCGGCCGGCCGGCCATCTCACCGCACAGGCTGAGCGGTCGGCTGTGGCGCCTGGCGGCTTCGGCGATGCCGGCCAGTGCCCTCAGCGGCGGCGCCGACAGCACGTCGTAGCGGACCGCGACGTGCGGGTTGTTGCGGTCGGCCGCGAAGAAGTACTGCATCAGGTCGTTGCTGCCGACCGACACGAAATCCACCCGCGGCAGCAGCGCGTCCAGCTCGAACAGAAGCGACGGCACCTCGACCATGGCCCCGAGCCGCACCGCCGCCGGGCCCGCGACGCCGCGCCGCTCCAGGAGCTCCGCCTCGCGGTCGATGAGCGCCCTCGCCAGGTCCACCTCGCCGACCGTCGTCACCATCGGCAGCAGAAGCCGCAGCTCCTGGCCGGCCGCGGCCCGCAGCAGCGCCCGCACCTGGGTGCGCAGGAGACCTGGACGGTCCAGCGACAGGCGCACCGCGCGCCAGCCGAGGGCGGGGTTCTCCTCGGCCGGCTGGCGAAGGTAGGGCAGCATCTTGTCGCCACCCACATCCAGCGTGCGGAACACCACGGGTTTGCCGCCCGCGCCTTCTAGCACGCTGCGGTATATCTGCGTCTGGCGCTCCAGGCGCGGCAGCGTCGCCGAGATCATGAACTGCAGCTCGGTGCGGAACAGGCCGATGCCGTCAGCGCCAGACTCGCCCACGTGCGGCACGTCCATGTCCAGCCCGGCATTGATGTGCAACTCGACGCGCTGGCCGTCCTTGGTGATCGCGGGAGCATCGCGCAGCGAGCGATATTTGCGCTGGCGTCGCGCCCGGAAGCGGGCCTTGTCGCGGTAGGCGGCGATCACGCCCGCCGATGGGCGGATATGCACCTCGCCGCTCTCCGCGTCGACAATGATGGGATTGCCCTGGTCCACCCGCTCGATGACGCCGCGGGCATCGCCGACAGCGGCGATCCCGAGGGCGCGGGCGACGATGGCGACGTGGCTCTGGCGCCCCGAATCCTCCAGCACCAGCCCGCGCAGGTTCTCGCGGTCGTAGTCCAGGAGGTCGGCCGGCCCCATGCTGCGCGCCACCAGCACCGCGTCGTGCGGGAGGGCGCCGCCGTGCCCGTGACCGCGGGTGCTGCCGGACAGGATGCGCAGCAGCCGGTCCGACAGCGCGTCGAGGTCCTTGAGCCGCTCGCGCCAGTAGGGTTCGGCCTGCCGCAGCATGCGCGAGCGGGTATCGTTCTGCACCCGCTCCACCGCGGCCTCGGCCGTCATGCCTCGGCCGATCGCCTCCTGCATGCGCCTGATCCAGCCGCGGTCGCGCGCGAACATGCTGTAGGCCTCGAGCACGTCGCGGTGCTCGCCGGTGGCGCCGAGGTCGCCCTGCTCCAGGAGCTCGTCGATGGAGGCCTGCAGCTCCGTGATGGCGGCGTCGAGCCGCTGCAGCTCCTCCTGCGGGTCCTTCGCCTGCACCTCGGTGACGACCACGCGCGCGTCGTGCAGCACGACGTGACCGAGCGCCAGTCCTTCGGTGAGCGCCTGGCCGCGCACGATGTGGCCCACGGCGCGGCTGAACTCCGCGCCCGAGTTGACGCCGGCCACGGCCCCCGTCACGAGGTGCTCGGCCAGCACCATGGCGGTGGTCTGCAGCACCTCGACGTCCTCGTCCGTATACTCTCGCTGCGTCTTGTTCTGGATGGTGAGGACACCGAGCACCTCGCCGCCGCGCACGATCGGCACCGCCAGGAACGAGTGATAGACCTCCTCGCCCGTCTCGGGCCTGTAGGAAAAGGCGGGGTGGTTCTGGGCGTCGGGCTCGCTGATGGGCACGGCCAGTTCGGCGCAGCGCCCGACCAGCCCCTCGCCGCGCTTCAGCAGCGTGTTGTGGACGGCGCTGGGGTTCAGGCCCTCGGTGGCGAACAGCTCAAGCGAGCCGTCCTGGCGCTTGAGATAGATGGAGCAGACCTCCGCCACCATCAGACCCGCGATCTGGCGCACGATCTTGTCGAGCCGAGCCTGGCCCGTGGAGGCCGGCTCGGCCATGATCTCCCGCAGCCGGCGCATGATGATGCGCAGCGCCGGCTCAGTGGGAGCGATCCGCGTGTCCCCGCCCTTGTTCATCATACAACGCCGTCACTTCGACGAGCCCGCTCGTCGGCTCTTGCCGCACCGGGGCTCTGCCGCCCCGGCGCGCAGTTGGCAGGCTACGGACCGCCGCCGATCCTGGGGCGCGGCGGCCGCGCCGGGACACCATGAAATCAGTCTTTGCCCAGCCCGTACAGGGTATGCAGCGTGCGCACGGCGAGCTCGGCATAGGCCGCGTCGATCAACACGCTGATCTTGATCTCCGATGTGGAGATGGCCAGGATATTTATGCCTTTCTCACCCAGTGCTTTGAACATCTGTGCGGCGACGCCGGCGTGGCTTCGCATGCCGACGCCAATGACGGAAACCTTGGCCACGTCGTTCGAGCTCTTGATGTCGAACGCGCCGATGCGGGCCTGGGCGGATTTCAGCACATCGAGCGCGCGCGGCAGCTCGGCCTCCTGCACGGTAAAGGTGATATCGGTATACCTGCCGTCGGCGGAAAGATTCTGCACGATCATGTCGACGTTGATGTTGGCCTCGGCCAGCGGGCCGAAGATGCTGGCGGCGACGCCCGGCTTGTCGGCCAGCTTGAGCAGGGTGATTTTCGCTTCATCTTTGGCGTAGGCGATGCCGCTGACGACCCTCTGCTCCACGATCCCTTCCTCGTCGCAAATGATGGTGCCGACCTCGTCCCAGCTGCCGGCCCTGACGGCCTGCAGCGCCTGCGGCGCCACGAAGCTCGACAGCACGCGCACTGGCATTCTGTGCACCATCGCCAGCTCCACGGAGCGCGTCTGCAGCACCTTGGAGCCCAGGGAGGCCATCTCCAGCATCTCCTCATAGGAGACCTTGTGCAAGCGGCTTGCCCTGGGGACGATGCGCGGGTCCGCGGTATAGACGCCGTCCACATCGGTGTAGATGTCGCACACGTCCGCCTTCACCGCGGCGGCCACGGCGACGGCGCTGGTATCGGAGCCGCCACGGCCCAGCGTGGAAACGCGGTTGCGCTCCGACTCGATGCCCTGGAAGCCGGTGATGACCGCCACCTCGCCCCGCTCGAGGCGGTCGCGCAACTTGTCGCCGGGGATGTCCAGGATGCGGGCGGCACCGTGGGCGGCGTCGGTGACGATGGGGATCTGCCAGCCCTGCCAGGACCGCGCCGGGATGGCGAGCGACTGCAGCACGATGGCCAAGAGGCCCGCCGTCACCTGCTCGCCGGTGGCGACCACCGCATCGTACTCGCGCGCGTCGTGCAGCGGCGCGGCCTCCCGCACCCAGGTCACCAACTGGTTGGTGACGCCAGCCATGGCGGAGACGACGACGGCCACCTTGTTGCCCGCGTCGACCTCGCGCCTGACGTGATGGGCCACATTGCGGATGCGCTCCAGGTTGGCGACCGACGTGCCGCCGAACTTCATCACGACGAAGGACATCCAACCCGCTCACGGCCGAATTTGGGCAAAGACTGCATGCCGCCGCGATATGGGTAGCGCTTGCGGCGGCGTACTCATAGCCAGTAGGTTGCAGCTTCGCAACACGCGCGGCTCAGTCGCCCTAAACGGCACCTCGGTCGCGCCCGCAGACGTTAACGGCGCGATGCAGGCGGCTCCCCCTAGCCCGACCACCCTCGATGCGGCGGAGATCGACCGCTTTGCGCGCAACGCCGCGGAATGGTGGGATGTCAACGGGAAATTCCGTACGTTGCACCTGATCGGCCCCGCCCGGCTCACCTTCCTGCGCGATGCCCTGGTCCGGCATTTCGGGCGGACGCCCGGGTGGTCCAGGCCCCTCGACAGGCTCACGGTGCTCGACATCGGCTGCGGCGGAGGCCTGGTGTGCGAGCCGCTCTGCCGGCTCGGCGCCGCAGTGACGGGCATCGACCCGGCGCAGGACAACGTGGAGGCGGCGCGCCGGCATGCCGAGGGCCAGCGCCTCGCCATCGATTATCGAGCGGCGCGGGTGGAGGACCTGGCGGCGGAGGGCTGCACCTTCGACGCGGTCGTATGCCTGGAGGTGGTGGAGCACGTGCCCGACGCCGGCGCCTTCCTCAAGACCTGTGCCGCTCTCGTCCGGCCCGGAGGGTTGATGCTGCTCTCCACTATCAACCGTACCGTCAAGGCCTATCTGCTGGCCATTGTCGGTGCGGAGTATCTGCTGGGTTGGCTGCCCGTGGGCACGCACCAGTGGGACCGGTTCGTGACGCCGGACGAGTTGGTCCGCCACCTGCAGGCCGCTGGCCTCGACGCGCCCGAACTGCGTGGCATGGTCTACAGCCTGCTCGCCGATGTCTGGTCTCTCTCCTCAGACACCGACGTCAACTACCTCGCCGCCGCGGCGAAGCCCGCGTAGGGGTCGGACCCTGCGGGTCTGACCCCGTGGCCCCAAAGCCGGTTGTGCAACGGTGTCAGACCTCAGGGTCTGACACCTCTCCTCGCGAATTTGTGTTCTCCGCGCGCAATCCGCCCGGCCCGGCCCTCCCGTATGCCGCTTGGCATTTCGAGCGCGAATAACCAGCACGCGGAGGTTCCGTCATGACGCGCACACCCCATCGGCTGCTCCTCGCCGGCGGCCTTGTCGCAGCCGCCGTGGGGCTGGCAGGCACCAGCGCCTCGGCCCAGGGCGCCAAGCCCAAATTCGACACCTACGACAACGACAAGCACGGGTTCTCCCTGACCTATCCCGCCGACAAGTTCGTTGCCCTGCCGCAGTCCAGCCCCGACGGCTGGCAGGCCGTTTCCAGGGACGGTAATGCGCGCCTCCTGGTCGGCACCATCGCCAACTTCGACGGCAAGAGCCTCACCGAGTACCGCGCCTTCCTGCTCAACGCCGCGTATCCGGGCGCCAAGATCGACTATGCGCCGGTGCGCGACACTTGGTTCGTGGTGTCGGGCGTGCGCAAGGACGGCATTACGGCGTTCTACCAGCGCGTCAACTTCGTCTGCGGAGGGCGCAATATCAACAGCTGGGCCGTGATCTTCCCGTACGGCCAGGAGCCCGTCTACTCCAGGATCATCGACCAGATCCATCGCGACTACGCCGTCGGCGACGGCAATTGCGCCAAGACGACGATGGAGCCCAAGAGGGTGGGCGCGGCGGAGCCCTCCATGCAGTCCAAGCAGATGGGCGCCATGGAACGGATGATGACGGCCGGCATGGACCCCATGACCCAGCCTATGACGCAGCCCAAGGCTACGGGCGCCATGGAGCCTGCGATGCCGCCGAAAGCTGTGGGCACCATGGACCCCGCGATGCCGGCGATGGCGGTGGGCGGCACGGGCATGGCAGCGGGCTTGACCACCTATGGCAACGAGAAGCACGGGTATTCGCTGACCTATCCCACGGCCCAGTTCCTGGCCCTGCCCCCTTCTACCCCCGATGTGTTCCAGGCCGTGTCAAAGGACGGCAAGGCCCGGTTGCAGGCCGGCACCCTCGCCAACTTCGACGGCAAGAGCCTCGGCGGCTATCGCAGCTTCCTGCTCAACGCCGCCTATCCCGGTGCCAGGCTCGGCGACGCGCCGATGCGGGACACGGGCTTCGTGCTCTCTGGCGTGAAGAGCGACGGCACCACCGCGTTCTACCACCGTGTCAGCTTCGTGTGTGGCTGGCGCAACATCAACAGCTGGTCCCTGCTCTACCCGGCCCAGGAGCAGGCCACCTACGCCAGGATCATCGAGCAGGTGGACCGCGACTACGCCGTCGGCGACGGCAACTGCGCCAAAACGACGATGACGGAGTCCATGGCGCAGCCCGGAGCCGTGGCGGCGCAGCCCGGAGCTATGGCGACCAAGTGAGGGCCCATGCCTCTCCGCGCTCGGGTGCGATCCGGCCCGCCGCTGGATCGCACTCGTTGCAGTTGCCGTTGCCCGCACCCGACTCGGCAAGCGCCAACGAGAGCTGCCATCACATATCCACAGACGAACTTGTGAAGGATGCACTCTATCCTGCATCGACTATATCGCCCATAACCAGTGCGGGGCCGGTTGACCCATCCGGATGAAAGCGGGGCATCCGGATGGACGGGGTCAGACCCGGCGGGTCTGACCCCCATCGCTGCTGCGACGAAGCAAGCCAAGTCGGGCCGGCCGGGCCTTACTCCTAGCTGGCGGCTTCCGTGGCCGCAGCGGCGCCCGGCACGAACGCGTGGGACAGCCGGTCGAAGCTGGTCGGGCGGATGGTGTTGAGCGGCACCCGCATGCGGCAGACGAAACCGCCGGGGGCAAAGTGGATCACGGGCTCCTCCGTCGGCGTGCTGCCCATGGCGTTGATGAGCGAGAGGCCGAAGCCGTGATGCGTCGCCGGCTCCACCGCCGGGCCGCCGCGCTCCTGCCAGGAGAAGTCCATGTAGGCCCCCGGGCCGCTGCCGCCGATGGACCACTCGGCCAGCACCTCACCCCTGGCGTTGGACAGCGCGCCGTACTTGGCGGCGTTGGTGCACAGCTCGTGCACGATCAGCGCAAAGGTCTGCACGCCGGACGGCCCGAGCGCCACCGGCGGGCCCGAGATGCGCACGCGCTCGGAGAAGCCGGCGATCTCCGCCATCACCACGT
Organism: Hyphomicrobiaceae bacterium; assembly: GCA_036555805.1. Lineage (GTDB taxonomy): Bacteria > Pseudomonadota > Alphaproteobacteria > Rhizobiales > Hyphomicrobiaceae > AWTP1-13. Next base: position 18,621 of record DATBKR010000099.1, read on the forward strand.
CGCGCAGGTCGGCGCCCTGCCAGCTCGCGTCCGTCAGCAGTTCGTGCGCGTGCCCGAGCGATTGCAGGCGTCCGATCAGCACCTCGTGCGCCACCTCCAGCGAGCGCCCGCCGGTGAGCGTGCGCGAGGTGATGGACTGGAACACCGACAGCAGGTTCTTGACCCGGTGCGTCAGCTCCTGCACCAGGGTCAGCAGGCGCTCCTCCGCCTGCTTGCGCTCGTGCACTTCGGCGCGCAGCCGCTCGGCGGTCTCCTCGAGCTCCGCGGTGCGGTCGGCAACGCGCTGCTCCAGAAGGGCGTGCGACCGGGCCAGCTCCGCGCGGATGCGGTAGAGCTCGACGAACACCTTGACCTTGGCGCGCAGGATCTCGGGCACCACCGGGGCCAGGATGTAATCGACCGCGCCCAGCGCATAGCCCTCCACCGTCTGCACGTCGTCGGCGAAGGCGGTGACGAAGATGATGGGCGTGTGCCGCGACTTCCGGCGTGCGCGGATCAGCGCCGCGGTCTCCAGGCCCGACATGCCGGGCATGTTGACGTCGAGGAGGATGACTGCGAAGTCGCGCTCCAAGAGGAGCCGCAGCGCCTCCTCGCCGGACGTGACCGCGACGATGTTCTGCCCGAGGTCCTCCAGCACGACCTGGTAGGCCAGGTGCTTCTCGGGCAGGTCGTCGACGATCAGAATGTCGGCACGCTCGGTTCCGCTCATAGGCTGCACCCCTGCCCCGACTCCCGTGTTACCGATGCAGCCAGGATCGCAGCACGCCCAGCAGATGCTGCGCATCGACGGGTTTGGAGAGATAGTCCCACGCGCCCGCCTCCATGCAGCGCTCGCGGTCTCCCTTCATCGCCTTGGCCGTGACGGCGATGATGGGCAGGTCGCGCCGCATCCTGCGCGCTTCCCGCATGGTTGCAATGCCGTCCAACTCGGGCATCATGATGTCCATGAGCACGATGTCGATGGGCCGGCCGCCGGCCATCATGCGCAGGGCGTCGCGCCCGTTGCCGGCCGACTGCACCACCATGTTGTGCTCCTCGAGCACGCTGCGCAACGCGTATATGTTGCGGATGTCGTCGTCGACAATCAGCACTTTCCTGCCTTCGAGCGGGGAATCCGACTGATGCAGCCGCTCGATCACGGCAAGCTGGGCCTCGGGCAGCCGCGTCACGCGCCTGTGGGCGAAGAAGGCGATGACATCCATCAGGCGCTCGCGCGAATGCACGCGGCGCACCGTCAGCGTATCGAAGCCGCGTACGCTGCGCTCGCCGTGCTCCCCGCCCGCGCCCCACACCAGCACCGGCAGGCGGGCGAACCTGGCGCCCGGCTCCGCCGCGCGCGCGATGCGGGCGATGTCCACGCCGGCGCCCGCGTCCAGGATGACGCAGTCGGCATCTTCCGCCGCGATCGTGGCCAGCATCGTTGCCGGCGTCGCCGGCACCACGATGAGGTCGTCGCCGGCGACCGCCTCGAGGACGAGATCGTGCGCGCCGGCATCCTTGCCGATCACCACGATGCGCTTCTGCGGCCGCCGGATGGCCGCCAGCAGGTGCTGCAGCCCGGCATCGAGCGCGTCCTTGGAGGGGATGGGCTTGGCGATGAACCCGCGTGCGCCCCCGTCCAGGGCGCGCTCGCGCGCGTCCTCCGTCGAGACCACCCAGACCGGGATGTGCCGCGTCGACAGGTCGTGCTTGAGCCGGTCGAGCACGCGCCAGCCGTCCATGTCGGGCAGCACGATGTCGAGGGTGAGGGCGTCGGGCATGCGGTCGCGCGCCAGCGCCAGGGCGCCGGCGCCCTGCGACGTGACGAGCCCCTTCCAGCCCTTCTCGCGCACCGCGTCCAGCAGGAAGCGGGCGAAGCTGAGGTCGTTCTCGACGATCAGCAGCACCGTGTCGCCGGGCTGGATGTTGTCGCGGTCGTCCAGCGCCACGTTGGCGAGCAGCGTCGGTTCGGGCAGCTGCTCGACCAGCACCAGCTGGCGCACCTGCACTTCGGCTGACGACCGCCCATTCTCGGCAGCGACGCCGGGGCCGTCGGGGTCGCCCGCCTGTGCCGCGCGACGCGACAGCCGCGGCGGCGTGTAGTCGGTCGGCAGGTAGAGCGTGAAGCTCGATCCACGGCCAGGCGTGCTCGCCAGGTTGATCTCGCCGCCCAGCAGCTTCGACAGCTCGCGGCTGATGGCGAGGCCCAGCCCAGTGCCGGCGTATTTGCGGCTGATGCTGCCGTCGGCCTGGTGAAACGCCTCGAAGATGATCTGCTGCTTGTCGGCCGGAATGCCGATGCCGGTATCGGTGACCTGGAAGGCGACGGCCTCCGCGGCCCGGTTCAGCACCTCATTGGCGGGGTCCCAGCCGGCTTTGGCGGGCTCGATCGTCAGGGTCACGCCGCCCTGGTGCGTGAACTTGAGGGCGTTGGACAGCAGGTTTTTGAGGATCTGCTGCAGCCGCTTGGCGTCCGTCACCATCGACTTCGGCAGCCGCGGGTCGATGCGCAGCAGGAAGTCGAGGCTCTTCGACTCGGCGATCGGCCGGAACGTCCGCTCCACGTAGCGGTGCAGGTCCTCGAAGCGCAGCTCGCTCACGTCCACCACGACGGTGCCCGACTCGATCTTCGACAGGTCGAGGATGTCGTTGATGAGCGTCAAGAGGTCGTTGCCCGAGGAATGGATGGTCTTGGCGAAATCGATCTGCCGCTCGGTGAGATTGCGCTCGCGGTTCTGGCACAGCTGGTCGGACAGGATCAGCAGGCTGTTGAGCGGGGTCCTCAGCTCGTGGCTCATGTTGGCCAGGAACTCGGACTTGTACTTGGATGTGCGGGCGAGCTGCACCGCCTTGTCCTCCAGCGCCTGGCGCGCCTGCTCCACCTCGCGGTTCTTGCGCTCGACCTCCTCGTTGCGCTGAGCCAGCAGCAGCGCCTTGTCCTGCAGCTCCTCGTTGGTGCGCTGCAGCTCTTCCTGGCGCCGCTGCAGCTCGTTGGCGAGCGACTGCGACTGCTTCAGCAGGTCCTCGGTGCGCGTGTTGGCCTCGATCGTGTTGATGACGATGCCGATCGATTCCGTGAGCTGGTCCAGGAACGCCTGATGGCTGGGGCTGAAGCGCTCGACGGAGGCCAGCTCCAGCACACCCTTGGCCTCGCCCTCGAACACGATGGGCAGCACCAGGATGTTGCC
>DATBKR010000100.1:0-19763 GCA_036555805.1 Hyphomicrobiaceae bacterium
ATGTGTGCTCAGCGCGGTGCTCGAACACCATCCGCACCGCCCGCTCACGCACCTCGGCCGAGAACCTTTGGGATGTCTTGTGATTCGCCATAGCTCCAATCTCTCAAGATCTGGAGCCTCCGACAAACCCGGGGCGGTTCACCCGAAGCCGTCATTTGAGAATGGATGCCTCCTGCACAAAGCGGAGCCAGAGCGTCTGCAGGTCAGTGCCGTACGCTGTCACCACCGATTCGGTGAAGGAGTGGTCGTCGAGAATGGCATTCATCATGCGAGCAAAGCCGGCAGGGTTGGTGTCATGCAGGAAGGTAACGAACATCCCCGCCTGCCGGTATGCCATCAATGTTCGAAACGATGTGTCCGGTTCTTCCGGCGGTCGCGCATAGCTGATGAAGCCGAGATTGAGCAACGAGTTGGAATTTGCGATCGCTATATGATTGCCGCGTCGTATCGCATCACGCGCTTGACTCTCGCTGACACCTTCCGCGCCACCGCCGCCAGAAACCATGACAGCGAGGCCCTCCTTGAACCATTGCGGCAGACGCCAGACTCCAACCTGGGACATCCAGCTTGCAAGGTGGGCATGCGATAGCTCGTGCGTGAGCAGTGCCGGCAGACGCTGGCGTTGCCTGGAGAACAGGGCGGGCGAAAGCATCACCCGGCCTAAGAATGTCATGCCAACCGACCGGGGATCTCCCATCCCATTCGCGGCGACGAACGCTTCCGGCGTGACGTAAACTGCGACGGTGACTGGATAACGAAACGGACGACCATGGACGGCCTCAACCTGCGCTAGGGCTTCGGGCAGGAGTCCAGCAACGGCTCGGGCATACTCGAACCCGCCAGCTTCGTAATGCACGTGGGGGTCCTCCGGCAAGGCCGGCAGCCCCTCTGGAGTGTTCCACCATCCAGAAGCGGCGTGGCGCAACATCGGCACGGCGGCGACACCAGCAGCCGTAAGCAGCACAACGCCGGCTGCTATTGCGGCAATGATCTTGGCGATCCGGGATCGCATCGGCGAGCCTCCTGACTGCGTGCTCCAGGTGCTGCTTTCTAGTCCAAGTCGAGGTGATTGTAATTCATGCTATCGTTATTGATCCTCAACCGCTCTGCAGAGCGGAGAACGATCGTGCACCACGTCAGCCTTCGCGCCGCAGCTCTCCTGATGATCGCTGACATTCTCGCGTGGCAATCTCAACCCGGCAGAAGCGGGGGTGAGCCCCTCCCAACGTTCGAGGCCGCGTTCGTACCCGGGCATCGGGACGGCGCAATATCAGGCCGCACTTAAGGAACTCGGCGACGGCGCCGATCGGGACATACGCATCTCGTAAGGGGCGGCGGCGCAGAAGCGTCGGATGCACGCGCTTAACAGGACCAAGCTCCTCTCGTGTGCGAAGGCTCTGCTCGCGAAAAAACGTAGTCTTTGACGCATAGTGGCCGAAGTGCAGGCCTATCCTCTCGAAGCGGTGGACGCGAATCAAGGCAAGCAAACGGCTGCGATAAATGGGTAAGAAAGCCGCCAGATCAGCGCCCAAGCGGGCCACTGACAGCAGTGGTCGGCGATTTTTCGAACTCACACAGCACTGGCGGTTGGCGCGCGTGGCCGGATTTATCCTCGAAAACGAGTCCAAGCTTCTTCAAGGACAACCGATCCTGGGACCGGGGCTGGGCGAGCGCGGGTTTCCCTTGTATCCTGAACCGCCGCGGATATTGATCGATCGCAAACTGGGGCGCGCCCTCAGCGATTTTGAGCCGTACAGCGAGTACTGGCTTGTCTCGGATCGCCTGAAACAGGTCTTGCAGGCGGTGGATGCCCAGGGATGCGCATTCGTCGAATGCGATGTACGCGATGCGCAAGGCACGTCGGAGCAAGGCTACTGGCTGTTCGATATCGTGCGCATTCTCGATGCTGTGGATGAGAGCGCCTCGCGACTGACGGTCGTCCATGATCAACGTAAGCGTGGCGGACGATACTACCGGTTCAGCGGCGGAGCGAGCGTCGTGTTCAGAGCAGAAGTGATCGGGTCGGCACACATCTTCGGGCTGACCTTCGCACGCGGCGGCATGTTTTGCGACGATGTGCTCAGGCTCGCTTGCAGGCACGCGGGGGTGAAGGGCATCGACTTCACGGACGCGAGCGATCTTTAAGTCGCAGCGCTCGCTCAAGAACCATCAGCTTGGCGAGCCGACCACGCGGAGTATTCTTGGTCGCGAGGTCTTTTGGTTGCACGGGGTTCATAGCTGACGTGTTATATTAGTCGAGCGCGTTGACGATCCGATTGGTCTTTTCGATGCGCGCGACACTGCTTTGCAGCAGCTCCGCGGGCGAGAGCAAGCCCGGAAGAATGCGCCGTCGCGCCTCGACCGCGGGAAGATCGCACGGTTCTGTCATGCATCATCGCTGCGGTCGCAGGTTCATTGCCTTGACAATCGGCCACCACTTTTCGATTTCGGTCTTCTCGAGGGCAGCGAGAGCAGACGGCGTCTGCTGATCGACTGCGGGAACGTCTTGACCGAGGTCTGCCAACCGTCGTTGCACCGCCTTGTCGCCCAATGCATCGACAACGGCTGTCTCCCAGCGGCCGGATCGGTACCCCGCACCCAGTGTGATAGCGCGGCCGACACAACGGGAAGCGGCTTCAAGAGACGGCTTTGCCGGGCTAATCTCCACGTCCGGCCGTCACCATCGGCTTTTTGCTGTGCCCGGAGAGTTGCCATGAAGGCGATCGCTCAATTCGTTTTCGCATGTCTGTGCTGGAGCTGGACACTCGGGCTCACTGGCCTTCAGGCACAACCCACCGACGATCAGCGCCGGCTCGCCGAATTCGGCCGCTTGTCGCAGCAGATCATGAAGACCGCCGATCCCGACCAGCAGATCGCGCTGGTGGAGCAGGCGCAGCAGGTCTTCTCATCGATCAGGACCTGGCCCGCCAACTTGCCTCCTCGCGAAGGCATCGCCCCCGAACTGCGCGCCTTGCTGGGACAAGCCTATCTGGCGAGAAAAACCGGAGATCCTGTCGAAAACTTGGAGACTGCCATTGGCCACCTGGAGGCAGCGGTTGCATCAGGCGTGCGCCGGGCCGGCCAGCCGGTTGCCTGGGGCGTCAGCCAGCACGCGCTCGCCTTCGCCTACCTGAGCAGGCCGCGGGGCATCCGCGCAGACAACATGGAGGCGGCGATACGCGCCGCGCAGGCTGCCGTGTCCGTCCTGACGCCTCAGGCCAATCCGAACGAATGGGCTGTGGCCCAGATCACGCTCGCAGAAGCCCTTATCAACCGCGAGCGCGGCAGCCGCAGCGAGAACCTGGAGGCGGCGTTGCAGGCGTGCGAGCTCGTCCTGTCAGTCATGAACGCGCAGAGCCTGCCGGTGGTGTGGCTCCGGGCCGAAAGAATGCGGGCGATTGCCTACTATCAACGCGTCCATGGCACGCGCGGGGAGAACCTGGAAAAGGCCATTACGCATGGGGAAGCGGCGTTGGCGGCCGCAAACCGGATCAACAGCGCACTTGAAGCAGCGCTCGTGCGGAACACACTGGCGGCCGCATACTTCGATCGCGCCGCAGGCGATCGCTCGGACAACATCGAACGGGCCATCACCCATAATCTGCAGGCAGCCAAGGTGCTGACACGCGAAGCGTGGCCGCATCTCTGGGCGGCGATCCAGAACAACTTGGGAACCAACTATAACGCACGCATCGCGGGCAGCCGCGTCGACAATATCGAGCACTCCATTGCCGCCTTCGAGGCAGCCCTTACGGTCACCGTACGGGAGGCCTATCCGCGCGAATGGGCCGAGACCCAGCACAACCTGGCGCAGGCGTATTTCTGGCGCACTACCGGCGATATGGCCGACAATCAAGAGAAGGCCATCGCCATGATGGAGGCCACGCTGCCCGTCTGGCAGAGCAACGGCATGACCGCGCAATGGGCGCGCAGCCTGAACAACCTCGCGGTTGCCTACCAGTTCAGGATGCGCGGCGAGCGCTCCGCCAATATCGAACGCGCCATCAAGGCGAACCAAGCTGCCCTGGACTGCGCGCCCGCGCGACAAGGCGCCCATCGAGTGGGCCGAGTCGCAGAGCAATCTCGCCAACGCCTATATGGCCCGGATCGCCGGCGATCGACCCGACAACATCGAGCGCAGCATTCAGAGCTATGAGTCCATACTCCCAGTCTACAAAGACGCAGCCATGTGGAGGGACTGGGCCACCGCACAGAACAACCTCGCCAGCGCCTACTCCTTTCGCCCGCGCGGCGATCGGGGCGAGAATCTGAAGCGCTCAGCGAAGGCCTATCAGGCATCACTCGCCATTCGCACGGCCGAGGCGCTGCCGCGCGACAGCGTTGGCACCGGCCGCCTGCTGGGCGAGGTGCAGCTCTTGAGGGGCGACTGGCAGGTGGCCTCGGAAGCCTTCGCCGTGGCCCGCCGAGCCTTTCTGATCCTTTATGGTCAGGGTCTGCAGGACGCGGAAGCCCGCCTTGCCGTGGCCCAGGCAGGTACGTTGTTTGCCGGTGCAGCGTACGCGGCGGCGCAGCGCAACGACCTTACAGCAGCGCTGACCCTCGCCAGCGAGGGCCGAGCTCGGCTGCTGGCGACCGCCTTGCGCCTGCAGGACCTCGACTTGCCCCCCGAAAAGCGCGCGCGTCTGGAAACGCTGCGAAGCGGCATCAAGCGCGAGGAGCAGGCTTACGAGGCGGCCAGCGGCCCCGCCAAAGGACCGACCCTGCAGCGGCTCCTTGCACTGCGAGGCGAGCTTGTGGAGCTCGTGCAATCGGCGGGTGGGCCGGGTGGCCGCGGTGACGACCTCCTCGCACGCGCCCTCGGCCATATCCCGGAGGGCGGAGCCCTCGTCCTGCCGATTACGACTGCTGTCGGCGGCAAGCTGCTCATTCTGGCGCATTCGGGTGCTGGCCAGCCAGCGCTGACCGCTGTCGACATTCCGCAATTGACATCAGGCGCCGTCGACAAGCTGCTGCGAGGAGAGAGGGGCGAGGGCGGCTGGCTTGGCGCTTTCGGGCTCCAGTATCTGCAAGGGGAGGAACGCGAGCGCCGCACCCAGGACTGGCTGTCTGCCATCGACGCTATCGGCGGCGAGGTGTGGCGGCTTTTCGGCGGTCGCCTTGAGGCGGCCTTGCTTGAGCGCGGGATGCAGCCCGGCGCGCGAGTCGTGTGGCTTCCGGCCGGGGCACTCGGGCTACTGCCGGTTGGGCTCTCGCACAATCCGCAGGGCGGATCGCGGCTGGCTGAGCTATTTGAGTTGGTAACCGTGCCGAGCCTTGAGGCCCTGGATCAGTCGGCGCGGCGGCTCAAGGTCGCGGCCGAGAGTTCGCTGGCGGCCGCGATCAACCCGACGGGAGAGACGCCAGACATGGCTCTCCCGTTCACGGAGATCGAGGGCGTCTTGGTGGCTCGCCATTTTGTGGGGCGGCCGCACGCCGTTCTGGATCAGACGAATGCTACGCCCGGCGCCGTGTTGTCGGCGCTCAAGGGCAAGACGTACTGGCACTTCTCCAGCCACGGCGCTTTCGATTGGGCCGACGCACGCAAAACGGCTCTCATCATGCGCGGCTCGGCACCCCTCACCGTCGGCGCTCTGCTGGCCGAGGAAGGGCGGCTCGGAGCTCCGCGACTGGTCGTGCTGTCCGCTTGCGAAACCGGCCTCTACGACGTTCGGAGCAACCCAGAGGAGTTCGTGGGGCTGCCTGCGACCTTCCTGCAGCTCGGAGCAGCGGGTGTTGTCGCGACCCTGTGGCAGGTCGACGATCTCGCCACAGCGCTGCTGATAGCCAAGTTCTACGACCTGCATATGGCCGACAAGCTGTCGCCGCCTTCCGCTCTCAGGGGCGCACAGGCGTGGCTGCGTGGGGCCACGCGCGAAGACTTGGTGAACTACGGCCGGGTCTCGGCCGCCGTAGCCAAGCTCGAGGCAGCAAAGTTGGCGGAGCTGGAGGACACGCTCTCCACCCTCCGGCGCAAGCGCGCGACCCGCTTCACCGCCACCTGGAACCGGCTGCAGGAACGCAACCGCAGCACAACCGGCTCGCCAGCGGATGGCGCCGGGGCCGGGGGCGCCAAGCCGTTCGCGCATCCCTATTATTGGGGCGGCTTCGTCTATACGGGTCTATAAGCTCCAAGGACGGCAGCTTGTGGCACTGGGCTACCGGACGTTGACGGAGGACTGACCCGAGCAAATCGGGTGGAGACCTGACGTGTTCCACCTCAGTCCCCGGACTTACTGCTTTGGCGGGTGCTTGGTCCGTCGAGGGGACCAGCCTGCGACGGGCAGTCGTGACCCAAACAGGACAATCCACGCCGCAGTTTACTGCCTGCTCATCGAGCACCCTCCCCCACCACGGCGAACGGAGCCCAATAAGCCGGGTAGGCATTCAGCGGGTCCGAGTCGTCGTTCATGAAGGTGAGCATCGAGCGGCGCAGAGCCTCGGCGCGGCCCATCCCCGGCTCCTGTCGCAGCATCTCGAACGCCTTGGTCGTAAGCCGCACTGCCGCCTCAGAGCCGACCGGCCAATGCGACACCAGGATGGCGCGTGCGCCGGCGTAGAAGAAGGCGCGCGCAAGGCCCGAGAAGGCCTCAGCGCCGGCCTTGTCCCCCGCTGCCGTATTGCAGGCGGAGAGGACGACCCAGTCGGCATTGAGCTTCAGGCGAGCTACCTCGGACGCCGTGAGCAGGCCATCATCGACCTCGCTCGGCGAGGCTGGTGTGGCAAGGGCAAGCGCGGGTTCGCCGAGGCCCTGGACATCGCCTGCGATGAGTCCGTGGGTCGCGAAGTAGACGACACGATAGCGGCCGAGTTCGGCGGCCTTCACCGCCGCCTCCGAGGCAGCCTTGCCAAGATGGATATCCTCCAGCGGCGCACCGAGGGTTTCGGCTACGGCCTCCAGCTCGTCCGCCGTCTCAGGCAGCGCCGGCAGGCTCCGGGAGAGTACGGAGAAGTCGATGCCGCCCCCCTTCCAATAGGCGCTGTAGGCCTTTGTACGCCGCGTCTTTGGGGCGCCTGGCGGCTGCTTATCCGCACCGAAGACTGGGTCGCCGAAGCCCACGAGCGGCTTCTCGTCTGACGTGGGTTTCGCCAGCACGCGCAGCGCCCTCAAGCTTCCCACGGAAGGCAGAATGGCTATGGCATGACGGCGGATGATCCAGCTTGCGTCGCGGTATTCAGCGATCTGATTCAGCTCCGTGATGGGAGCGGCCGGCGGCGCGGTGACGAGGAGATTGAAAGGCACGCTCGTGAGCACGCCCGACGGCACGATCAGGAGGTTGTGCTTGCCTGCCACAATGCCCTCGACCGGGGCGAGGAGGTCCTCGTAAAGTGCGTGAGCCAACCCGAGATCGAAGAGCTCTGCGGCGCCCGTCTTCTTCAACGCCGCCTGCAGCTCGTCAATGGTCAGCCCCTTGCGAAGGCGGGCGACCTTCTCCGCAATGGCGGCCTCGCCGATCGGGATGCGCTGCCAGGCATAGCCGTCAGGGCTGATCGCCCAAACGAAGCCCTCCCTCTTCCCGATCAGGAACGTGACGAGGCTCTCGTCCGGTCTCAGCAGCTCCTGTACCTCGCGGACGCTCAAAGCGCCGGGCCGCGTCAGCTCCGCGTATTGCGGGAACTCCGCGGCAAGCCGGCTATCCACCTTGGCGAGGTCCTTGCTGATGCCGTCCAGCTCCGCCCGCAGCTCCTGCCGCCCCTTGGCATCCGGAGAGCCTTCCTCTATTTCGGCAACGAGCTGCCCATCGAGCGCCTGCCAGCGCTGCAGCAGGTCCTGGCCCTGGCGCACGAGCTGCCCAAGCGCGTCCTCGGCGGCCGCAAAGCGCGTCGCCATCTGTCCAATGGCGGACGCGGCTGTGGAATCGGTCAGCACTTGAGCCGCGGAAAGGGCATCGTCCGCCAGTGCTCGATCCTGTCCCCCTCGCGCCTCTTGCAGGCGCCATGCGATGCCAGCGAGGCTGTCTGCGACCGAGCGGCGGTAGGCCGGACCCACGTCGTTGCGATAGCGCTCCGAGGTCAGCCGGCCGCTGCCCAGCTTGCGCAGGCTGAGCGCCGAGACCAGCTGCTTGAGCTTCGCCACAGCCTCTTCAGGTCTCCCGGTTCGGGCGTCCAGCATTGCCAGCTCTCGGAGTGTGAACAAGGTGAAGGGGTGCTCTTGCCCCAATGTCTCCTGGAGGGTAGTCAGGGACCGATCTAGCGCATCCTTGGCTTCGGCGAACCGACCCTGGGCGTTATAAAGCGAGCCCAGGCGGGCTAACGTCGTGCCGGCGTTGGCCCGCCCTAGCTCGTCGATCCGCTCGTCGACAGCAATGCTGCGTTCGTAGAGCGACTGGGCTTCGGCGAATTGCCCCTGCGCTTGAAGAGCGCGCCCCAGGACGTTGAGCGTCGCGGCCCCATGGACAGTCTCCGTTGCCAGGCTCCTTTCCAAGGCCCCGACCGCCCTGCGGCCTACGAGCTCCGCCTCGTGCGGCCGCTCCTCGGCGAGGTAGGTTTGCCCCAGCACGAGTGCGGTACCGATTGTCCAGGCATGCTCTGGGCCCAGTGACTTGTCGAGGATCTCTACGGCCCGCCGCAAGAGCGCTTCAGCCTCCGTCAAGCGCCCCGTCGATTTGTACAAGGCGCCGAGAGCGCTCAAGGTCATGGCGGATTGCGGGTGTTGGGGTCCGAACGCCCTTTCCCCGATTGCCAGCGCATGTTGGAGATAAGACTCCCCGTCGGCGTAGCGTCCGCTTGCGATATCGATCATTCCGAGCCGTCGCAGAATGTAAGACGCGCTCTTGCTTTGCGCGCCCTGCGACTTCTCGACGATTGACAGCGCACGAAGCTCGAGTTGCTCAGCTTCGGTCAGGCGGCCCTCCCGAGCGCGGAGCTCGCCAAAGTGGCGCAGGGCTATAGCTGTCCTGGGATCATTAGGCCCCGGATCCTGCTCCAAAGTCGCGAGTGCTTGTTTGAAGTGGCTCTCAGCCTCACGAAGACGACTCATGCCAGTGAGGGTTGCGCCCAAGAGAGCGCTGGTGAGGCCGGCGTCAGACCGTCCAAGGCGGGCGTCCAAGATAGCCAGTCTGTGCCGTGCAATCTTTTCGGCCTCGCCAAAACGGCCCATCCGGTAGTAGACCCAGCCGAGCTGGTAGTAGCCCCGTGCAACCAGCAACGAGTCCGCTCCGCGCAATGCGGTGGCTTTGGTGATCGCATCCCGGGAGACGGCCTCTGCCTCTTTGAGGCGGCCCGCGGCTCGCAGTTCGGCGGCTCGGTTCCAAAGCGCCTCGATCTCGCCAACCCTCATACCTCCGCCGAGCGTTCGTCGCTTTGCAACTACGCACGCGTGCACGTGGGCGTGCTTCTCCCCTTTGTGCAGGTAAGAGAATTGCGCGCGGCACTCTTGCCGATATCGCTCCTTCAGCTGCTCTCGGGACTGCGCGAGGGCGGGAAATGACCAGCCAATCGTAGCGGCGAAACCGATCGTAAGGTAGCGAACTGCCGTAGCTGCAATATGCATTGGAAGCACCCGTGGGGTCCGAACCGGGTACGCGAGACTTGCATCGGCGAAATCTGCCGTCGGCCCTGCAGCGTGCAAAGAGAGGCCATCCCGGTGCTCTCCAAACGATACACCGGAGCCTTCCTGTGGGCTGTCGCCTAGGGGACAAAAGGACAAGAATTGGCACGGTTCCCACGGACGTCTACGGAGCAACGGACGGAGCAAAGCGGGTGGAGACCAGACCTGTTCCACCTCCGTTCCTCGACTTGCTGCTTTCAGATGTGCTTGCTCCGTCGAGGAGGCCGACCTGCGACGCGTAAAGCTGACCCAAATTCACTCAGGTAACCGTTGTGGCGCGCACGCACCGCGCTGACCAGACGCTCCAAACCGTATCTGACATCGTCACGGCCACCGGCGGGAGCCTGCGGGATGTGACCCGTGCCCACACCCAGCACGGTGAAGTTGACAGGGCTGTTGTCCACATGGTGGAGAACGGGTTCTCCGTCATCAGATCGGAGGTGCCGAAGCGGGCGAGCAGGGTCGTGGACTCGCCCGCCGGCACCGAAGCAATCCGCGCATGCGGCCCACCGCGGTCAAGATTGCCGTGCTTGATGGTGATCTTGTGGTCGCACTGCCGGAGGGAACCCGTGAGCGGATTATGCCTGGACGGTCGGGCGTGGATCAAGAGGGCCATGCGCGGTAGGTTCCGCACGCTGCGGGGGAGGGCCACGGGGGCAACGCCGGCCGCTCTGTCGGGAGGGAAAAAGATGAGGTGGGCGTGGTTGTGGGCATTGCTTGCGTGCGGACCGGCCGCTTCCAGCGCCGGCGCGTCGGGGCCGGTTAAGCTCAGGGCGACCCTGCCGGTGCCTGTAACCGAGCCGTTCATGGGCGCACCCCTCGTGGCCTTCAAGGAACTCGTTGAGAAGCAGACCGACGGAAGCGTCACCGTCGAGATCTTCGACCGCGGCAGGCCGTACCCCGAGGAGAGGGTGACCGAAGCGATCCGCTCGGGCCTGCTCGAGATGGGGGTTATCGGGCTCAACCAGTTCGCCAGGACGTTCACGCCCGCAGCCCTCATGGAGCAGCCATTCCTGTTCAATTTCAATGGCTTGGTGCGGGGGGCGACCAGCCCCGACAGCGAGATCAGGCAGGTCCTCGACGAGGCCATTCTCAAGACGATGGGCCTGCGCGTGTTGTGGTGGCAGACGATGGGCACCATGGTGATCTACAGCAGGGACGGCGATGTCAAAGACCCGGTCCACATCAGAGGCAAGCGAATACGCACGTTCAGTGAGACGTCGGCGCGCTTTGCCCGGCAGTGTCGCGGCATACCCGTGTCCGCGACCGACGACCAGGTTCAAGAGTCTCTCGCGGACGATCGGCTGGACATGGCCATGATGACCGTGGCCGCCGTTCAATCCCGCGAGCTTTGGAAGGTGACAACGTCGATAACGCGAACGGACCATGTCGCGTTCGAGTTCCTGGTCGTGATCGCCGAGGAGACCTGGAAGTCGCTCAGCGACATGCAGAGAAGCACCCTCGCGGAGATCGGGCGGAAGGTGGAGCACGATGGCCGCGAGCGGGCCTCTGCCATTGAGGCGTCGGCACTTGAGTTTGCGCGCAGCAAGGGCATGAAGGTCCACGATCTGTCCCCCAGCGAGGTGACGGAATGGCGGGCATGCAGTGCGGGTCTCCTCGTCGACTACATGGAAAGGGGCGGAGAGCTCAGCCAGGCGCTGATGCGCTCCTACGCCAAGCTGCGCACGCACCCCTGCTGCAGCGCCGGCCCGCAGAGCGGCGACGAGACGAAGAAGGGAATGCCGCGAACGCCGTGATTGTTGCGGTCATTTAATGGGCGAGAAGCCGGTCGGCACAATGATCTTGCTCTCCTGGTGCATCAGCGCGCCGAGCTCTTCGTTGCGTCTCAGGAATTCCGCCCAGTCGGGGTCCTTGGCCATGGCAGCCCGACGGCGTGCCCGGTCCGCCAGATCGTCGAAGCCCCAGAGATGCACCACCTGATTGAGAGTGCCGATCTCAGTCTGAAAGAAGCCGAGGAGATTTCCCAGATGCCGGAGCTGCACGGGCAGCCCATAGGCCTCGTAGAGCTCGAGCCACTTTCCAAGCTTCAGCGGGTGCATGGTGTAGGTACGATGATCGATGACCAATTGCGCCTCCTTGCAGTTTAGACGGCGACCTTCCGCCGTGCGAACAGGACGATACCGCCCGCCAGGTAACAGCCGGGGAAGCGTTGGTTGAGCGCCAGCGCCGCCGCCACGCCGAGGACGATCTGGAGCACGATCGTCGAGACAGAGTAGGCGCCGCGCCACTGCTCTCGCCGAAGTCGGGATCGCCGGAAAGGACCGGCTACCACTTGGCGTAGCCGGCCTTCTTAATCAGCGCCTCGGCACGCTTCTGAGCATTGGCGGCTGCGTCCTCCGGGGATGCTCCCTCCGCCGTCGCCTCAAGCACCATGTCCCGGATGATGCCGGAGGCGAGCACCTGCATCAGATAGGGCTTGTCGCTCAGATCCTCGTACTTGACCACCAGGGTGGGCCTGCCAAGGTCGTTGGCGAGCGCCTGCTCCTGCACTTCGAGCCAGCCGCCCCAGCGCTTCACCATCGGAATCTGCTTGTACTTGTCCGATTGGCGGAGCGATTTAGTGATTGGGAAGAAGTGGATCGGCACCGACTTGATGTACTCGACGTAGTTCTCGTCCTGGTAGAAGAACTTGAGGAACTCCTTCGCCGCCTCCGGGTTCTGGGAACCTTTGAACAGCATCCACGGTTCTTCGTCCACCTGCACGACCGGCTTGCTGCCGCTGGGGCCCGTGGGCTTCATCCAGACATTGAAGTGATCGGTGTTCTGCATCTCCTTCGGTGCGTACTTCTCGATCAGGGAGGCGCCACGGCCGTATCCCTGAAACATCATGGCGGCCTTCTGCCCGTACATATTGGCGAAGGTATCGAGATAGCTATGCCCTTCCCAGCCAGGCGGCATGTATGGTGTGAGCTGCTTCCAAAGCACCAACACCTCGATCATTCTCTTGTCGGTAAACTGCGGCCGGTTGCTGGCGTCGAAGAGCTGGCCGCCGTTTGCCGCGATCAGCTCGCCGACGATAATGTTGATGAACAGGTTGTCACCGGGGATCGTGAGCCCGTAGATGTCGGGCTTGCCGTCGCCGTTGGTGTCCATGGTCAGGGCTTTGGCGTTTGCGACGAGGTCGTCCCAGGTCTTGGGCGCCTTCAGCCCGAGTTTCTTGGCGAGATCGGCTCGGTAGATGAGCAGAGCTGTGCCAGCAGCGTGCACCAGCCCGTAGTAGTGGCCGTCGGCGCGACACACCTGCTTTACCTGGTCCCAGACGTTGTTCTCGCCGATGGCATGGACGACGTCGTCGAGCGGCAGCAACAGCCCCTGTTGCCGCAGTGCCGAGCACGTGATCGGCTGGCCGTGCGACAGCTCCGGCGGTGCGCCGGCGGCGAGGGCTGCCCGGATCTTCCTTTCGAGATCGTCCCAGGCGAGCGCCGCGGGCTCGATCTTGATACCGGGATGAGTCTTCTCGAAGCGAGCGACGATCTCGGCGATGGCCTGGACCGAAGCGGGATTGGTCTCCGTGTGCCAGACGCGCACGACCTTATCTTGGGCGGCGGCACCAATGTTCGCGGCTAGGGTAAGTCCGACGGCGGCCAAACCCAGGATAAACCGTGGGGCGATTCCGGGCTGTGTCTTGTGCATTGCATCCTCCCTTCGTGACAGCACCGACGCTGTCGTCGCGCTGGGGCATCGTGCCCATTGGCTGTATCGGACCTTTCGGTAGGGCAACCTAAACTTGCTTGCTTGCCCCCTACCTGTTATCACGATGTAGACTGTTTAATCGATGAAACTATTCTGACGCCTCCCATGTCTGTCAATGCGATAGAGCGGTCATCGACGCAACGGTACCGTCTCGCGCAACTATTGCTCCAGGCGGGGCGGAGCCTTGGGCGTTGGGCCCGGCCGCAGGAAAGGCGTTGTGACGTCATCGTGCATGCGTCCCTTGCGCGGCGGTTGGTGCGCAGCAAAGTCAGCACAGCCCCTACAACGATCGGCGGCTGTACAGCCAATCGCTGGAGTGGTTAGATATCCGTTCAGGAAGACAGCTTGTGGTCGCGGTATTGCGCAAAGCACCTCGATGTCCCGCTCAAGGGGCGCGGTTCGGCTTTGCAACCACAATCACCGGTCGAGGAGACACATGCTCATGACATCGCGGATTGCACGGGCGGCCCTGGCGACCGGCTTGGCTATGGGTGTCGGCGTTGGCGCTTGGCGTACGGCGTCGGCCCAGGAGAAGGTCGTGCGGGTCTGGCATACGGAAACCGAGCCTCAGACCATCAAGGCCTTCAACGACATCGCCCGACGCTTCGAAGCGAAGCACCCGGGGGTCAAGATCGAAGCCGAGGGCCTCGCCTGGGGAGACCTGGAAGGGAGGATCATGGCTTCGCTCGCAGCCGGTGCGCCGCCGGAGCTGTCCCACGGCCAGCCCATCACCTGCACCGCGCTGCAGGCGAAGGGGCTGCTCAATCCGCTCGACGAGGTGGTGAAAGCCATCGGCGAAGACAACATCTGGGAGCAGATCAAGCGTGTGTGCAACGTCGGCGGCAAGCAATACGGGCTCGTGCACGCAGCCGGTACGTCGCTTTTGATCTACCGCAAGGACTTGGCGACGAAAGCAGGCCTGAAGCCGCCGAAAACCTGGGCCGATCTCCTCGTCAACGCCAAGGCCCTCACCCAGGACACTAACAACGACGGCAAGATCGACATCTATGGCATCACCGTCCCCGGCGACAACCTGTTCGTCAACATCCTGCTGGGCGAGCTGATCAAGGCCAACGGCGGCAGTCTCTTCGACAAGAGCAACCGGCCGCAGCTGACCGACAGGAAGATGATCGAGGTGTTGGAGTTCTGGCGTGAGCTCGTGAAGTATGCGCCGCCCGGCTGGGAGGGCCACGGCTATCTCCAGACCTTCCAGAACCTTTACGGGCAGAAGGCCGCCATGATGTTCCAGGGCTACGGCCGTGGTGCCGGCATGATCGAGAAGTTCGCGCCCAAGGAGATGGCCAACGACAGGACCTTCGATGTCTGGGTCAAGCCGCACGGCCCCAGCGGCAATGCGCCGGCCGCGCAGGTCGACGAGGAGCCCTGGATGCTCTTCAAGGACGCAAAGAACCAGAGAGAGGCTATCGAATTCCTCAAGTTCTTCTATCAGGACGCCAACTATCTCGAATACATCCGCACGGTGCCGATCCACTTCTTCCCGGTGACCAAATCGCTGCGCCGGTCGCCCGCCTACCAGCAAACTGAAATGATCCAGCGCTGGAAGGGGTGGCTCGACGCTCAGGAGCAATACCTTGCCAAGGACCAGGGCAAACCCACGCTGGTCGTCGACTGGGCTGACATGACCGAGAAGCCCTACCTGATGGAGGTTCTCGGCTCCGGCATCCTGCGCGATATGGTGATGGACGTTGTCATTGAGAAGATGACGCCGCAGAAGGCCACCGAGAAGGCGCAGAAGCGGCTCGAGGATATGTTGCGCGGCAAGGGCTATCTCAAGGGCTGATGTTGCCGCCCACAGAGGTCAAAAGCTTGGACGGCAGAAAGGCCACGCTGGCCAAAGCGGGGAGTGCCACGCCTCGTGCGCTGCGCCTGTCGGAGCAGGCGACCGGGCTGTTGCTGGTGCTGCCCGCCGTACTCCTGCTCTGCGCTCTCACGCTCTACCCGGTGGCCTATGGCGCGTGGATCAGTACGTTCAACAAGCATTCGTTTTTCCCCGAGCAGACCTTCGTCGGCCTGGGCAACTACGCGTATGTACTGTCCGATTCCGAGTTTTGGAACAGCGTGCGCCTGGGGGCCATCTATGCGCTGTCCTCGATCGTGCTTCAGATCGCGCTGGGGGTCGGCGCCGCTCTTGTCGTCAACGAAGCGTTCCCGGGGCGCAATGTTGTCCGTGCGATCCTGATCTTTCCCTATGTCATACCGACTGTGGTGGCCGTGATCCTTTGGAAGTGGCTGCTCAACAGCCAGTTCGGCCTTGTCAACTATCTGCTGGAGGATGCCGGGGTCATCGCCGGGCCGATCAGCTGGATGGGCAAGGACTGGATCATGGTGTCTCTGATCCTGGTGAGCGTGTGGCAGTTCTTCCCGTTCGTCGTCCTCGCCGTGCTCGCACGCCTGCAGTCGATCCCCAATGAGCTCTATGAAGCCGCCGCCATCGACGGGGCGAACGCCGTACAGCGGTTCGTGCATGTCACCCTCCCGCAGCTGCACGCCGTGCTGTTCATCGTCATCCTGCTGCGCTCAATTTGGATGTTCACCAAGTTCGACACACCCTGGCTCATGATCCTGGGCGGGGCTGCCGAGACCTACATCCGCACTCTGCCGGTCTATACGTACCAGCGCACGTTCACCTACTACGAGGCGGGGACCGGCGCCACCATGGCGGTGCTGATGTTTCTCATGCTGGCAGCCGCCACCGCGCTTTATTTTCGCCTCTTCAGGCGCGAGAAGGCACTATGACGGCAGCGCGCGCATCGGGCGGCAGCCTTGCCCTCGTCGTCGCGACGGCAGTGCTGCTCGTCATCTTTGCCGGCTTCCCGTTCGCGTGGATGATCTCGACCGCGTTCAAGGAGTCGCACGAGATTTTCGCCACGCCGCCGAGCCTTATTCCGCGAACCTGGACGCTCGGCAATCTTGAGCGGCTGTTTGCCGAGACCAAGGCACTGACCTACCTCCGCAACAGCATCGTCGTCTCGCTCTCGACGGTGGCGCTGGTCATCGCAATAGCCACACCGGCCGCCTACAGCCTCACGCGCTTCCGCTTCCCCGGCCGCGAGCAGATCGCCGGCACCATTCTCTTCACCTACATGTTCGCGCCCATCATGATCATCGTGCCGTTCTACGTCATGATGCGTTTCCTGAGACTGACCAACAGTCACGTCGGCCTGGTGCTCGCCTACACAGCCTTTTGCCTGCCTTTCGCATTGTGGATGCTGCGCACCTTTTTCCAGAGCATCCCCTTGGACATCGAGGAGGCGGCGATGGTCGACGGCGCCAACCGCTTTCAAACCGTACTCTATGTGGTCCTGCCGCTCGCTCTGCCCGGCGCCATCGCCACCTCGATCTTCACGTTCATATTGGCCTGGAACGACTACATCTTCGCCCGCATCCTGATCAGTGCGGACGAGCTGAAGACCCTGCCTGTAGGCATCGCCGACCTCTACAATGCGTCCGTGGTCGACTGGGGGATGATCATGGCGGCCGGCCTGCTCGTTCTGACGCCAGTACTGGGGGTATTCTTTGTCATCCAGAAGTACATGGTTGCCGGTTTCGGTGCAGGGGCGGTCAAGGGTTGAGGCGAGTAGCAGAACTTGGCGGGCGATGAATATGACCTCAAAGCTGTGATTCTGGGACGGCGCTGGCGGGTCTGATCCGGGGCATGTGTCTCGTGGCGTCACGAAGGCATTGCCTCGACGGCACGCTTGTCATGCCGGGCCTCCTCACGCGGGCTAGGATACGGGTTCGGAGATTCTCCTC
Organism: Hyphomicrobiaceae bacterium; assembly: GCA_036555805.1. GTDB lineage: Bacteria > Pseudomonadota > Alphaproteobacteria > Rhizobiales > Hyphomicrobiaceae > AWTP1-13. Next base: position 17,036 of record DATBKR010000100.1, read on the forward strand.
ACCTCGAAGTCGCGGCCTGTACGAACGGCGTCCGCAAGTACTTGTTGCCGCGCTTGGAGATCTTGCCGAGGATGGTGCGATCTCCAGTCGAGATCTGCTTGGGCACCAGGCCAAGCCAGGCACCGAAATCGCGGCCCTTGGAGAACATCCCCCGTTCCGATGGCAGCCACCGTCGCGCTGGAGATGATCGGGCCGATGCCCGGCACCGTCATCGGCCGCTCGCAGCCGGCGTCCCGGCTGGCGAGGGCCTCGATCTGCAGCGAGACATTGTCAATGCGCTGATCGAGGTGGCGCCAGTCGCCGACCAGGCGCTCGATCGCTTCAGCCGCCACGTCGGCATTAGATTAGATCGAGGTGGTTCAACCTGAAGCGATCCTACTCGAGCTGCGCCGGCAGCCGGCTATTTCTCGCCGGGTGCGGTGCCCCAGACGGCATACCGCCGCCGGAAGTCGAGGTAGTGATCGGCAGTCTTCTTGAAGACTGGGTCTTTCGCCGACTCCCTGTGCTTGTCGCGCATCTCGGCCATGGCATCGAACTGCACCCGCCACCTCTATCATCGCCTTGTACTGGTCGGGGAGCGCATCCCACGCCTTCTTGTTCATCAGGAGATGGCCGCACGACACCTGCTGGTGCCAGCCGGGGAAGTAGTTGAACTTGGCGATCTGATGGAAGCCGAGATTGATGTCCATCTTCGGCATCGAGAACTCGGTTGCGTCGATCACACCGCGCTCGAGCGCCGGATAGATGTCGGCTGCCGCAAGCAGCTGCACCGAGACACCGAGCTTCGCCATCACTTGGGCGCCGAGCCCAAAGAAGCGCATCTTCAGGCCCTTCAGCTCATCGAGAGATTTCACCTCCTTGCGAACCAGCCGGAAGTCTCGGGTCCGATACAGAGGCGGTCGCGCGCAACCATGCCGTGCCTTTCGTAGATCTCGTCACGCAGTTGGTTGCCGCCGCCGAAATCTGAAGGTTTCTACGAGGTCGCCCATCGATGGCACCCTTGAATCACGCTGCGAGGCTCTCGGGAATCGCTGCCGCGCAACACGAGTCGTTCATTTCGTGCGCTGGTATGATACGGACACGGCCTTTTTCAACAGCCTGCTAGACGCTTTCCGCAACAATACGCCCCCCGTTTCTTGCAACGGTCCGCCCCTTGTCACGACATGCCCGGGAATCTCGATCCCTCGCCCCGAGGCTTCCGGGCGAGCCCTATACCGACACGGGCACGCTGGCCTGCGGGCCGACCTGGAAGACGCGCCGGTAGCGCTCCACCTCGGCGGGCGGGCCCATGGCCTTCAGGGGGTTGTCGGACAGCTTCACGGCCGGGTGGCCGTTCGCGGAGATCACCTTGCACACGACGGAGAACGGGTCGAGGCCGCCGTTGGCGCCGAGGCCCCGGAAGTCGTTGGTGAGGAGCGTGCCCCAGCCGTAGCCCGGGCGCACGCGGCCGTGGAAGTGGCGGTGGATGCTCTCGATTGCCTCCACGTCGAGCCCATCCGAGAAGATGGCGAGCTTCTTCTTGGGGTCCTGGCCGCGCCTCTTCCACCAGTCGATGGCCAGCTCGCCGCCCTCGATGGGGTCGCCGGAATCGACGCGCACGCCGGTCCAGTGCGCCACCCAGTCCGGCGCCCGCTCCAGGAAGCCGGGTGAGCCGTAGGTATCGGGCAGCATGACGCGCAGATTACCGTCGTAGTCCTCCTGCCACTCGCGCAGCACCTGATAGGGCGCCTCGGCCAGCTCCCGGTCATTTCGGGCGAGCGCGCAGTAGACCATGGGCAGCTCGTGCGCATTGGTGCCGATGGCCTCGACCTCGCGGCGCATGGCGATCAGGCAGTTGGAGGTGCCGAGGAATGCGGGCCCGAGCCCCTCCATCATCGCCTGCACGCACCAGTCCTGCCACAGGAAGCCGTGGCGGCGGCGCGTGCCGAAGTCGGCGATGCTGAGATCGGCGAGCGGTCTGAGCCGGCCGATCTTCTCCCACACGCGGGTCATGGCGCGGGCGTAGAGCACCTGCAGCTCGAACTTGCCCATGCCCTTCGTCACCGCCCTGGAGTGCAGTTCCATCAGCACGGCCAGCGCCGGGATCTCCCACATGGTGGTCTCGATCCACGGCCCCTCGAAGGTCAGCTCGTACTGATCGCCGCGGCGCTCCAGGCGATAGGGCGGGAAGCGGAAGCCCTCGAGCCACTGGATGAAGTCGGGCGAGAACATCGGCCGCTTGCCGTAGAAGGAGTTGCCGCGCAGCCAGGTGGACTCGCCGCGCGAGAGCGACAGCGTGCGGATGTGGTCGAGCTGCTCCTTCAGCTCGCCTTCGTCGATCAGCCGCGCGAGCTTGACGGTCCGGGTGCGGTTGATGATGCCGAAGGTAACCTGCACGTCCCGCATGCGCCGGAAGATCGTCTGCGCCATCAACAGCTTGTAGAAGTCGGTGTCGAGCACCGAGCGCACGATTGGATCGATCTTCCAGGCGTGATTGTAGACGCGGGTGGCAATGTCGGTCATGGGCCAGGTCTGTGGGTCATGCGGGACCCGCGTAGAATATACGGACGGTCGCTAGCGTAATCGCTTCCAGTCCATCAGCGCAATTCGCTCCGATTATCGGCTGGGGCGCGCATCGCACGCATTTGTTGCGCGAATGAACGCCTCTTTGGGGAAATGCAGCACCTACACCGTGGTTGACCAGCCCGCTAAGAACAAAGAGCCCCGGCGATGCACCGCCGGGGCTCGC
>DATBKR010000101.1:0-6071 GCA_036555805.1 Hyphomicrobiaceae bacterium
GACGCTGGCGGCCATGGCCTACAAGTATTCCATCGGCCAGCCGTTCATCTACCCGCGCAACGACCTCGATTACACCTCCAACTTCCTGCAGATGTGCTTCGCGGTGCCGTGCGAGCCGTACGTGGTGAACCCGATCGTGGCCCGCGCGCTCGACCGCATTCTGATCCTGCACGCCGACCACGAGCAGAACGCCTCCACCTCCACGGTGCGCCTGGCGGGCTCCTCGGGCGCCAACCCGTTCGCCTGCATCGCGGCCGGCATCGCCTGCCTGTGGGGGCCGGCGCACGGCGGCGCCAACGAGGCGGCGCTGCGGATGCTGGAGGAGATCGGCACCATGGACCGGGTGCAGGAGTACGTGGACCGGGCCAAGGACCCCAGCTCGGAATTCCGCCTGATGGGCTTCGGCCACCGCGTCTACAAGCACTACGACCCGCGCGCCAAGGTGATGCAGAAGACCTGCCACGAGGTGCTCGACTCGCTCGGGGTCAAGAACCAGCAGGTCTTCGACGTGGCCAAGAAGCTGGAGGAGATCGCGCTCTCCGACTCCTATTTCATCGAGAAGAAGCTCTACCCCAACATCGACTTCTATTCGGGCATCACGCTCAGGGCGATGGGGTTCCCCCTGTCGATGTTCACGGTGCTGTTCGCCGTGGCGCGCACGGTGGGCTGGATCTCCCAGTGGAAGGAGATGATCGAGGACCCCGAGCAGAAGATCGGCCGTCCGCGCCAGCTCTACATCGGCCCCACCGAGCGGCCCTATGTGCCGATCGCGCAGCGCGGGTGAACCACTCCACCCGTCATCCCGGAAGCCGACCCCGGCGAAGGCCGGGGGGGCTATCCGGGATCTCGTGAAGCGAGTTGGACCTCCCGAGATCCCGGCTCTGAGCGCTGCTCGCCTTTGGCTCGCAACGCTCAGGCCGGGATGACAGGTTGGATATTTTTCACTTGCGACCGTTCTCCGCGTAGTCGAGCACGATGGCGGCGGCGGCTTCGCTGGGGGTGTGGCCGGCGACCTGGAGGGCGGCGGGGATCCTAGCCAGCGCGGCGTGCTGCCTGGCGCGCTCGGGAGTGTCAGCGAGGAGAGGGGCCAACGCCTCGGCGAGATTGGCAGGCGTGCAGCGCTCCTGGATGAACTCGGGGAACACGTTCTCGCCCAGCACCAGGTTGGGCAGCACGACCGACGGTGCCTTGATGAGGCGCGTGGCGATGGCGGCGATGATCGGATCGGCCTTGTAGGCGACTACGGTCGGCGCGCCGGCCAGCGCCAGCTCCAGGGTGACGGTTCCCGAGGCTGCGAGAGCGGCGGTGGCCAGCCTGAAGGCGCGGAACTTGTCGTCTTCGCCCTCTACGAGATGCGGTCGTACCGGCCATGCAGCCAGATGCTGCTCGATCAAGGCGCGCACCGACGATACCACCGGCAGGACGACGTCGAAGTCGGGCCCCACCGTCCTGAGCTTGGCCAGCGCCAGGCCGAACGGCTGCATGTGGCGCGTCACCTCCGAGCTGCGGCTGCCGGGCAGCACGACCAGCACGGGGCGGCCGGGCAGCAGGCCGAGCCGCTGCGCGAGCGGCGCGGGATCGAGCCCGGCGAGCCAGGGGTGGCGCTCGATCAGCGGATGGCCCACGAAGCTGCAGGGCGGGCCTCCGAGGCGCTCGTGCACGGCGGGCTCGAACGGCCACAGGCCGAGCACGTGGTCGATGTAGGGACGCATCCTGCGCGCCCGGCCGGGGCGCCACGCCCACACGCTGGGCGAGACGTAGTCGACGATGGGGATGTCCGGCCGGCGGCGCCGGATGCGACGGGCGATGGGGTGGGTGAACTCGGGGCTGTCGATCAGCACGACCGCGCTCGGCTCGGCGGCGATGGCCGACCGGGCGGTGCTCGAAATGCGCTTCAGGATGAGCGGCAGGCGCCCGAGGATGGCGCCGAGGCCCATGACGGCCACGTCCTCAAGCGGGAACTGCGAGACAAGGCCTTGCGCGGCCATCGCCCGGCCGCCGACGCCGAGGTAGCGGATGCGCCCGCGCCGGCCGGCGTTGAGTGCCTCCATCAGCCTGCCGCCGAGGATGTCGCCGGAATGCTCGCCGGCCACCAGGAACAGGCGCAGGTCCTGGCCGTGCGCGGAAAGGCTGCGCTCACGCGCCGGACCGGGTGCCGCGTCGCTCATGCGCGCTCCCCCCGCGTCACCAGAACGAGGCCGTCGCTGTCCGCGGCGGCGATGGCGCCGGGCGTCTCGAAGGCGGCCAGCGCCGCCGGCGGCCCGGTGACCGCCACTCCAGCGAGTCCGGCCGCCGCGGCGCCGTGGAGCAGGGCCTCGGCGCCCGCCGCGGCGCCCGCGCGGCACGTCAGGACGCCGACGCGTCGCTTGGCGCCCACGCCCCACTGCCTGAGCGCGCGCGTGCGGTCGAGCATGGCGGACGCGGGCTCGGCGGCGGCGATAGCCAGAACATAGGCCCGCGACACGACCACGGCCTGGCCCGTGTCGAACGGCGCCAGCCGCTCGACGGCCGCCAGGCCCTTCGCGATATCGGTCTCGTCGCGCCGGGTCGGATGCAGGCGGCCGGCCACACGGACAGGAGGCGGATCGACCATGGTCGGCCCCACCTGCGGGACGGCAGCGTGCGCCAACCCTTCGACGGCAAGCCCGCGGGTGTCGGCCGCCTCCACCGCCTCGGCTCGGTCGAGCAGCAGGACGGCACCGGCCTCGACCGCCAGGCCGGCGAGGCCTGCGTCGGCGGCGGCGGCGACCGTGCGCGGGCCGATCGCCGGCATGTCGACGCGCAGCTCCTGGCCCGGCTTCGGGCCCTTGGCGAGCACGCCGCTGTGCTGTCCGCCACCGTTGGCGCCACGCAGGCCGGCGACACGCGCCAGCATGGCGTCGGTGCCCTCGGCGCCCTCGATCGCCAGCACCTTGCCGCCGGCGACAACGACCGCCTGGCCCGCGTCGAGAGGCCCCAGCGCCGCGCGCACGGCAAATCCCAGCTCGGCGTCGGCGCGGCCTTGCCCGTCGAGGGCCAGGGCCCCGGCCGGACCGCCCAGGGTCAGCAGGTCAGGTGCCACCTCGTGAGCACCGCGCACGACGATGCCTTTCGCCTCGAAGAAGCGCACCACGCGCGACAGGACTGAATCGTCACCGCCCGCCAGCATCTGCAGGATCTGTGGCAGACTGAGGAAAAAGCCGAGGTCGGGCCGCAGTTTCCACAGGTCCGGGCGGCGCACCCCGCCGGCAATGACCAGGGCATCGGCGCGCTCGCGCAAGGTGGCCACCATGCGCCCGACCTGGCCCCAGTTGACCCACGTGTGCGGGAAACGCGCGACGCTCGCGTCGGCCTCGCCTTCGATGGCGACGATGTGCACGCTGCCGCCGCGCGCGATCACGCTCTCGGCGATCGTCAGCGGCAGGCGGCCGCCGCCGGCCAGGATGCCGATCCTTGCCGCGGCTGCCACGGCCGCGGGGGAGGCTTGGCGCTCCGCCAGGCCTGCGGGCGCCGTGCGGCTCATGTCTCGGCGTGCGGAACGCACAGCCCGCGCTTGCCGCGGGCGCGGATGAAGGCCAGGATCTCGGTGACGATGGGGTGGTCCCTGAACTCCTTCTCCACGTCCTCGGTGCGCTCCACCAGCGTGCCCTCGTCGGCGAACAGGAGCCGGTAGGCGCGGCGCAGCGAGTGGATGTCGTCGCGCGAGAAGCCGCGCCGCTGCAGGCCGACGATGTTGAGCCCCGAGAGGTGGGCGCGGTTGCCGAGCGCCATGCCGTAGGGGATGAGGTCGTTCTCCAGGCCCGACATGCCGCCGAGGTAGGAGTGGGCGCCGACGCGGGTGAACTGGATCACCGCCGCCCCGCCGCCGATTCCGGCATAGTCGCCCACCGTGAGATGCCCGGCGAGCATCACGTTGTTGGAGAGGATGACGTTGCTGCCGATGCGGCAGTCGTGGCCGACGTGGGAGTTGGCGAGGAAAGTGCAGCGGTCGCCGACGATGGTCTCCATGCCGCCGCCCTCGGTGCCGGGGTTCATGGTGACGCCCTCCCGGATCAGGCAGTCCGAGCCGATCGTCAGCGTGGAAGGCTCGCCCTTGTACTTGAGGTCCTGCGGCTGGTGGCCGATCGACGCGAACGGGAAGATGCGCGTGCGCGTGCCGATGCTGGTGCGGCCGGCGATCACCACGTGGCTCACCAGCTGCACGCCCTCGTCAAGGGCGACCTCGGCACCGACGTGACACAAAGGCCCGATGCGCACGCCGGGGGCGATGCGGGCGCCGTCCTCGACGACGGCCGTGGGGTGGATCTCAGGCTTTGTCGACATCGTCACGGTCCACGATCATCGCGCTCACCTCGGCTTCCGCCACCACCTGGCCGTTGACCTTGGCCTCGCCGAAGAACCGCCATGCGCGCCCGCGACTGCGGACCTTCTTCACGTGATAGTGCAGCAGGTCCCCTGGTAGCACAGGCTTGCGGAACTTGGCGCGGTCGATGCCCATGAAGTAGACGATCTGTGGCTTATAGGTGGCAGCGAGATGGTGTACGCAGAGCGCGCCGGCGGTCTGCGCCAGGCCTTCGATGATCAGCACACCCGGCATCACCGGAAAGCCGGGGAAGTGGCCCTGAAAGAACGGCTCGTTGACGGTGACGGCCTTGATGCCGACGGCGCTCTCGTCGCGGTCCATGTCGACGATGCGGTCTACCAGCAGGAAAGGATAGCGGTGCGGCAGAAGCTCCAGCACGCGCCGCGTGTCTGCGCTCGCAAGCGCCCTGTTCTCAGGCTCGGCGTGATCCATCGGCGTTGAGCGCTCCCGCCTTCGCTTTTCTCATACGGACCCGTGTCTAAAGCAAATTCCTGCCGATTTGAAGCGCGAGGGGTCAGACCCCTCGCGTCCACGCCCGGTCTGAAGGGGTCGGACCCCTCGCGTCCACGCTCGGCCTGAAGGGGTCAGACCCCTCGCGTCCACGCTCGTATTTTCAATACTGACCTCAGTGCGAGGGGTCTGACCCCTCGGGTGGCGACCCCTCGGGAGGCGACCCCTTGGGCGTACCCGCAACCCAGACCTGGTAAATCTCGATGTTCTTCGGATCGAACGCCACGAGGTCGGCGCGATAACCGGGGGCGATGCGGCCGAGGGTATCGTCCAGGCCCAGGAACGCTGCGGGCTCCGCGGAGGCGAAGCGCAAGGCATCGGTGAGCGGCACACCGAGCAGCGCCACGCAGTTGCGCACGGCATCGGCCATGGCGATGGCGGCGCCGGCGAGCGTGCCGTCGGCGCGGGCGCAGCGCCCGTCGCGGGCCGCGATCTCGGTGCCGCCGAGCAGGAAGCCCGTCTTGTGCCCGCCCACCGGCGGCATGGCGTCGCTGACGAGCATGGGCCGCGCCCTGCCCCGCAGCGCCAGCCGCAGCATGGCCGGCGCGACGTGGTGGCCGTCGACGATCATGCCGAACCAGACGCTGTCGGCTTCCAGCGCGGCGGCAATCGGTCCAGGCTCGCGGCTGCCGAGCTGGGGCATGGCATTGAAGAGGTGCGTGAAGCCGGTCAGCCCCTCGGCGAGCGCGGCCTTGGTCCCGGCATAGGTGGCGGCGGAGTGGCCGAGCGCCACGCGGATGCCGGCCTCGGCAAGGCAGCGGATGAAGTCCGGCGGGACCCGTTCCGGCGCCAGCGTCACCAGCATGGCCCCCAGCCCGGCCCGGGCGGCGATGAGGGCGGCCCCGTCTTCGGCGCCGGGCACCCGGAACAGGGCCGCGTTGTGCACGCCGGGTTTCTGCGGCGAGAGGAAGGGGCCCTCCAGGTGGATGCCGAGCACGCCGGGGTTGGCGTTGGCAGCCTCGCGCGCGGCGGCCATGGCAGCCTGCATCTTCGCCGGCGTATCCGTGATCAGCGTGGGCAGCAGCGCCGTGGTGCCGCAGCGCAGGTGCGCGGCGGCGATGCGGTCGATGGTCTCGGGCGTGGGCGCATCGTTGAAGAGCACGTCGCCGCCGCCGTTGACCTGGCAGTCGATGAAGCCGGGCGCGAGCCATGCTCCGTCGGGCAAGGCGTGAACGGGCATGCCGGGCGGCAGCTGGAGTCTTGGCACAAGCGCCGCAAT
>DATBKR010000102.1:0-9143 GCA_036555805.1 Hyphomicrobiaceae bacterium
GGGCCGCTGGAGGCATGAGGCGATGAAGGCGATGCTGAGCATGGCGCCGGGCGGTCCGGACACGCTGGTGCTGGAGGAGTTGCCCGATCCAACGCCGGGGGCCGGCGAGGTGCTCATCGCTGTCAAGGCGTGCGGGGTGAACTTTCCCGACAGTCTCATCATCGAGGATCGCTACCAGTTCAAGCCGCCGCGGCCGTTCGCGCCCGGCGGCGAAGTGGCCGGCGTGGTGGAGGCCGCAGGCCCGGGCGTCACCGCCTTCAAGCCGGGGGACCGTGCGATCGGCTCGCTGATCTGGGGAGGCATGGCCGAGAAGGTGACCGTTGCCGCGGCGCGCTGCACGCCGATACCGGACAACATGCCGTTCGACCAGGCGAGCGCCCTGGTACTGGCCTACGGCACCTCGATCCACGCCCTCAAGGACCGCGCCAGGCTGAGGGCGGGCGAGACCATGCTGGTGCTGGGCGCCGCGGGCGGCGTCGGGCTCTCGGCCGTCGAGCTCGGCAGGGCCATGGGTGCCCGCGTCATCGCCGCCGCCTCCTCGCAGGAGAAGGTGGACCTGGCCAGAAGACACGGCGCCGACGCCGGCGTGGTGTATCCGCCCGGCCCGTTCGACAAGGCCGGCGCCAGGGCGCTGGCGGACCTCTTCAAGAGCGCCTGCGGCGAAAACGGCGCGGATGTGATCTACGACCCGGTGGGTGGGGACTATGCCGAGGCGGCTCTGAGATCGATCGCCTGGGAGGGGCGGTTCCTGGTGGTCGGGTTCCCGGCCGGCATCCCCAAGCTGCCGCTCAACCTCGCGCTTCTCAAGGGCTGCCAGGTGGTGGGCGTGTTCTGGGGCGGCTTCACCCAGCGCGATCCCGAAGGCAACGCCGCCAACGTCGCCGAGCTGATGCGGCTCTACGAGAAGGGCGCGATCAGGCCGCTTGTGTCGGAGCGCTACCCGCTTGCCAAGGCCGGTGCGGCGATCGCGCGCCTGGCCGGCCGCCAGGCCATGGGTAAGATCGTCGTGACGACGGACTGAGGGGCGGCACCTTTCCCATGTCGGCCGTGACGCGCTGGTGGTGGATCAGGCATGCGCCCGTGCCCGATGGCGGGCGCATCTACGGGCAGCGCGACCTTCCCTGCGATTGCAGCGACGCGGAGGTCTTCGCGGGCCTGGCCGCCGGGCTTCCGGCAGACGCGGTGTGGGTGACGAGCGGCCTTAGGCGAGCCAGGCAAACGGCCGAGGCGATCCGGAGCGCTGAGCCCGGCAAGTTCGCCGGCGTGGCGCCCGCCGCGCTCGCCGAGTTCGACGAGCAGCATCTGGGCGAATGGCAGGGGCTCGAGCGCAAGGCGTTCTACGCGGCCCGCAACGTCGGCACCCAGACCTTGTGGTTCGCTCCGGCCGACGAGCGCCCACCAGGCGGGGAGAGCTTCACGGACCTCGTGCGCCGGGTCGCTCCGGCCATCGAGCGACTCACCGCGCAGCATCGCGGCCGGGACATCGTGGCGGTGACACACGGGGGTACGATCCGTGCGGCCATCGCCCTGGCGCTGGGGCTGGCACCCCAGGCCGCGCTCGCGTTCTCGGCCGACAACTGCTCGCTCACACGCCTCGACCACCTCTCCGCCGACGGCGGCAGCGGCCTGTGGCGCATCGTCACCGTCAATCGGCGCGTCGCATGGCGCGGCAGCACGCATTCCCTCTCCTCGCTTGCGGGGAGAGGGTTAGGGTGAGGGGCAGCCCCAGATTCCAAGCTTGGAGTGTGAGGCTGCCCCTCACCCCGCCCTCTCCCCGCGCTGACGGAGCGCTGGGAGAGGTCGGCGACGCGCGAGGAGAGGGAGGCCTCACCACTTGCCCGTGTTGGGCATGGAGGTCCAGGGCTCGGCCTTGGGCTTGGCCTCGCCCTTCTGCAACAGCTCGATGGAGATGTTGTCGGGCGAGCGGATGAAGGCCATGCGCCCGTCCCGTGGTGGGCGGTTGATGGTGACGCCGGCCTTCGCCAGCCGGTCGCAGGTGGCATAGATGTCGTCCACCTCGAAGGCGAGGTGCCCGAAGTTGCGACCCTCGCCGTAGGCCTCCGGATGCCAGTTGTAGGTCAGTTCCAGGAGCGGGGCTTTCTCGGTGCTAGCGCGGCCGGTATCCTCGGGGGCGGCCAGGAAGATCAAGGTGTAGCGCCCGGCCTCGCTGTCCATGCGCCGCACTTCGCGCATGCCGAGCTTGTTGCAGTAGAAGTCGAGGCTCTTGTCGACGTCGCTGATGCGGACCATGGTGTGGAGATAGCGCACGCGTGCCTCCTTGGACCTGTTCTGGATCTGTGACGGATGCAGGGGGTTCGGTAGACGCAACCTCGCTGCGGCTCGGCCCGATCATAGCGGCGCGCTGCCGCTGAACAACCTGCGGATAACCCCTTGCACAGGATGTGAGGGTCCGGTACCCAAGGCGTTGCCGGAGCAATGCGAATCGATTTCACTGCTTCTCCTGTGAATAAAATCGCACGCATTCTGCGAATCAGTGCGCCTTGATAACGCAATGCAGTTATCAACAGAGCCTGATTCTCGTGCGACCTGGTGCGCGAAGGATACACTGGGTCAAAATCTCATTTTTGCGTTTTTTATAGAGCTATCAATGACTTAATTTAACTCCGGCTTTATTGCGGCAGTTTTGTTTCACAGGCTGAGATGCCGCCCGGCAATAAGTGCTGGACATCGCGGGCATCGGAGAGGCAGGTTGCCCCCATCAATGCGTCGCGTTCCGATGAGGGCAGATTTCGGACCGCGCCGCCCAGGTAAGCGGGGTAAGCTTATGGGTGACGATACGTTGCCCCCTCAGCGGGGGGCAGAGCCGATCGGCGTTGGGCCGGCCGGTATAGATCCAACCGGGGGCCTGGTAGACCCAACCGGGGGTTTGGAAGTCTTCGAGATCGCCGGCACAATCAAGTGGTTCGACATCTCCAAGGGCTACGGTTTCATCGTTCCTGACAACGGCCTGCCGGACGTGCTGCTGCACGTCACGTGCCTGCGCGCTGGCGGGCACCAGACCGCGTACGAGGGGGCGCGCGTCCATTGCCAGGTGCTGAACCGGCCCAGGGGCCTGCAGGCCTTCCGCGTGCTCAGCATGGACGAGAGCACGGCCATCCACCCTTCGCAGCTGCCGCAGCGCACGCACGTCGTGGTGCAGGCCGAGAGCGACTGGGAGCGGGCCATGGTGAAGTGGTTCAACCGCGTGCGCGGCTTCGGCTTCCTGACCCGCGGTGAGGGCACGCCAGACATCTTCGTGCACATGGAGACGCTGCGCCGCTTCGGCTTCACGGAACTCAGGCCGCAGCAACTGGTCCAGGTACGCTGGGGCATGGGGGCCAAGGGCTGCATGGCCGCCGAGCTCAGGCCCGACGGCGTGCCGCCGAGCTTCCCGCCGTCGCACTAAAGGGGTGCTGTAGGTTGGGTCGAGCGCCAGCGAGACCCAACGACCTCACAGGAGGTGTGTTGGGTCTCCCCCGGCCTGCGCCAGGATCGACCCGATCTACAATGTCCGCCATTTCCCTCGGGGCTGCTCGTTGAGAGCGGCCCCATCGTGTGTTTGACTGACCTCATCGGAGAGGCGGGCGCCTTCGCCTGCCGAGTTCGGAGCGGTGACATGGCGCAACGCGTAGCGGTGGTGGTCGGAGCGCTGGGCGTCATCGGGCGCTACATCGTCGAGCGCCTGCTCGCCGAGGACGGCTGGTCCGTCGTCGGCCTCTCGCGCCGCGATGCGCCCGCGGCGCGGCGCTACCGGCACATCCCCGTCGATCTGCTCGACTGGGAGGTGTGCCGCGCCAGTCTCGCCGGGCTCACGGACGCTACGCACGTGTTCTACGCTGCGTTCCAGGCCGCCCAGGGTGCCGCCGCCAACTACGCCGCCAACATTGCGCCCAACCGCGACATGCTCGTCAACGCCGTAACTGCCGTGGCGCAGGCCTCGCCAGCGCTGCGGCGCGTGGTGCTGGTGACGGGCACCAAGTACTACGGATCGCATCTGGGACCCTTCAAGACGCCAGCGCGTGAGACCGACCCAAGGCACATGCCGCCCGACTACTACTTCGACCAGATCGACTGGCTCGCCCAGTTCCAGCGCGGCAAGGCGTGGGACTGGGCGGAGCTGCGCCCGCAGACGCTGTGCGGATTTGCGCCCGGCACGCCCATGAGCATCCTGCCGGCCATCGCCGTGTACGCAGCGATCTCCAAGGAGCTGGGGCTGCCGCTGCGTTTTCCGGGCAAGCCGGGAGCCTACGGCGCGATCTATCAGGTGACGGAATCCTCGCACTTCGCCAACGCCGCCCTGTGGGCCGCCACCGAGCCGCGCTGCGCGCTGGAGGCGTTCAACATCACCAACGGCGACTATTTCCGCTGGAAGCACGTCTGGCCCAGGATCGCCGAGGCGTTCGAGATGTCCGCGGCCGAGCCGCAGACCATCAGCCTCACCCAGCACATGCCCGCCATGGGCGGCCTGTGGCGGGCCATGACGGAGAAATACGGCCTCCAGCCGTTCGATTACCGCGAGCTGGTCGCCTGGCCGTTCGCCGACTACGTGTTCGGCTGCGAGTGGGACGTGATGTCGGACGTGACTAAGTCCCGCCGCTTCGGCTTCCACGACGTGGTGGACTCCGAGGAGATGTTCCGCCGCCTCCTGCGCCGCTTCCGCGAGGAGCGGATCGTGCCTTGAGTCCTACTTCTTCTCCCCTACGCCCAGCGACCGCGCCAGGTCCATGGGGAGCGGGAACACGATGGTGTTGCTGCGCTCGCCGGCGATGTTGAGGAGGGCGCCGAGGTAGCGCAGCTGCATCGCCTCGGGGCGTTTGGCTAGGATCTCGCCGGCCTGCAGCAGCCGCTCCGACGCCTGCAGCTCGCCCTCCGCGTCGATGATCTTGGCGCGGCGCAGGCGTTCGGCCTCGGCCTGCTTGGCGATGGCGCGGACCATGGTCTCGTTGAGGTCGATGTGCTTCAACTCCACGTTGGAGACCTTGATGCCCCAGGCGTCGGTCTGGGCGTCGAGAATACGCTGGATCTCGGCGTTGAGCCGCTCGCGCTCGGCCAGCATCTGGTCGAGGTCGTGCTGGCCCACCACCGAGCGCAGCGTGGTCTGGGCCAGCTGGCTGGTCGCGGCCTCGAAGTGCTCCACCTGGATCACCGCCTTCTCCGGGTCGAGGACTCGGAAGTAGACCACCGCGTTGACCCGCACCGACACGTTGTCCTTGGAGATCACGTCCTGCGGCGGCACGTCGAGCACGCGCGTGCGCAGGTCCATACGCACCATCTGCTGGATGAAGGGCACCACCAGCACGAGGCCCGGCCCTTTCACCTTCCAGAAACGCCCGAGCAGGAACACCACGCCGCGCTCGTACTCGCGCAGCACGCGGATGGAGTAGGCGAGGAGCAGGACGATGACGATGACGGGGAACAACCCGGAGAACAGTGCTGGCATGTTGCCTCCCAGGATCAGCTCTTGGGTTCGACCGCGAGGGTCAGTCCGCTGCGACCGATGACGCCCACCTTCTGGCCCGCGGCCAGGATTGCGCCCGACTCGGCGGTCCATATCTCGCCGCGCACGCGCACCCGGCCCGCGCCGCCGGACCAGTACACGACCTCGCCGACGCTGCCTATCAACTCCTCCGCGCCCGCGAGCGCCGGGCGGTGTCCCGCCCGCATCGCAAAGCCTACCACGCCGAGGAAGAAGACCGCGCTGACGGCTGTCAGGCTGGCCACCACCGGCCACGAGGCCTGGATCGGGATGTCGGACTGCTCCGGATCGAACAGGAACAGCGCGCCGAGCACGAAGGCGGCGATACCGCCCAGGCCGACGACGCCGAAGCTCGGCAGGAACGCCTCCGCTGCCATCAGCGCCACTCCCAGAGCCAGGAGCGCCAGTCCGGCGTAGTTGACGGGCAGCACCGAGAGCGCCGCGAGCGCCACGATCAGGCAGATGCCGCCGATCACGCCCGGCGCTACCGCACCGGGGCTCCAGAACTCGAAGAACAGGCCGTAGATGCCGATCATCAGCAGGATGAGGGCGACGTTGGGATCGGAGATCACCGACATGAACTGCGCCTTCCAGTCCGGCTTCAGCTCGACCACGGGCCGCCCCTTGGTCTCCAGCCGCACCTTCCCGGCGGGCGTGGCGACCATGCGGCCGTCGACCCGTGACAGCAGGTCGTCGACATCGTTGGCGATGAGGTCGATGACACCTTCCTTGAGGGCGGCGGAGGCCGTGAGCGTGGCGGCCTCGCGCACCGCCTTCTCGGCCCAGTCGGCGTTACGGCCCCTGAGCTCGGCAAGCGAGCGGATGTAGGCTACCGCATCGTTGATCGCCTTGCGCTCCGCGTCGGTCCTGCCGTCGGCAGGCTGCTTGTCCTTGCCGTCCTTGCCCGCGTCCGGCCCCTGCTGCGGCGGGCTCTGGGGCGGCGGGGAGCCGGGGAAGCCGGTCGGCGTGAGCGAGATCGGCGTGGCAGCTCCCAGATGCGTGCTCGGCGCCATAGCCGCCACGTGCGAGGCGTACATGAGGTAGGTGCCTGCGCTGGCGGCGCGGCTGCCGTTGGGCGCGACGTACATCACCACCGGCACCGGCGAGGCGAGGATCGCCTGGATCATCTCGCGCGTGGAGGAAAGGAGGCCGCCGGGCGTGTCCAGGCGCACCACGAGGGCGGGCGCGCCGGCCGCGGCGGCGCGCTGCAGCGCCTTCGTGAGCTGCTCGGCGGCAACCACGCCGATGGCGCCCTTGATCTCGACCAGCAGCACCGGCCGGTCGGCACCCGGCGGCGCGCTCGGTTGCGCCGATAGCCGGAGCGCGCCGGCCGCCACCAGCAGGCAGACGCACAGCAGCGCTGTCCAGCCGGCGCGGCCGGGCGGTCGATTGGATCTCAGCGCTGTCACCACGGCGTTCTCCCCCGCCGGATTGAGCCCTGAACGTCACGTTCAGGAGCGTCAGACGCAAGCATGCAAGCATAGTGACCCGCTGCCGGCCTTGCACGAAAAAAGGGGAGTACGGGTCGGACCTGCGCCTCGCGGAGGCTGCGGCTGACCCCAAGGCATCGGCAGGAGGCTACAGGCGATCGGCCGTAGCCGGTTGGCCTACCCCGGCCGGACCTGACCGGTGCCGCGCACCACGTACTTGAAGGTGGTGAGCTGCTCCACGCCCACCGGGCCGCGGGCGTGCAGGCGGCCGGTGGCGATGCCGATCTCGGCGCCCATTCCGAACTCGCCGCCATCGGCGAACTGGGTCGAGGCGTTGTGCAGGACGATGGCGCTGTCGAGGCGCGACAGGAACCGCTCGGCCACGGCCTGGTCGGCGGCCACGATGCAGTCGGTGTGCTGCGACCCGTAGCGCTGGATGTGGTCGATGGCGCCGTCCACGCCGTCCACAACCCGCACCGAGATGATGGCGTCGAGGTACTCGGTGGACCAATCCTGCGCGGTGGCCGCCTTGACGCGCTCATCGACCCTTCGCGTCGCCGCGTCGCCGCGCACCTCGCAGCCGACCTCCAGGAGTGCCGCCACCAATGCCGCGAGGTAGCCCTCGGGCGCCGCCTCGTCCACCAGCAGCGTCTCGGTGGCCCCGCACACGCCGGTGCGCCGCATCTTGGCGTTGACGACGATGCGCCTGGCCATGTCCAGGTCGGCGCTGCGGTCCACGTAGGTGTGGCACAGGCCCTCCAGGTGCGCGAACACCGGCACGCGCGCCTCCGCCTGCACGCGCGCCACCAGACTCTTGCCGCCGCGCGGCACGATCACGTCGATGGCGCCGCCGAGACCGCCCAGCATGAGCCCGACCGCCTCGCGGTCGGTGGTCGGCACGAGTTGCACCGCCGCCTCGGCTAGGCCGGCCTCGCACAAACCGCGCACGAGGCAGGCGTGGATGGCACTGCTGGAATGATGGCTCTCCGAGCCGCCGCGCAGGATCGCGGCGTTGCCGGCCTTGAGGCAAAGGGCGCCGGCATCGGCCGTCACGTTGGGCCGGCTCTCGTAGACGATGCCGATCACGCCAAGCGGCACGCGCACGCGCTCTATTCTGAGCCCGTTGGGCCGCGTCCACTCGGCGGTCGCCGCCCCGACCGGGTCGGGCAGTGCGGCCATCTCCTCCAGCCCCCTGGCCACGCCCTCGATGCGCTTGGCATCGAGCATCAGGCGGTCCAGGAACGAGCCGGCCCGCCCGGCCTCCCGCGCCGCGGCGAGGTCGCGCTCGTTGGCCTCGACGACAGCCGCGGTAGCCCCACGCAGCTCCGCCGCAGCCGCCCTCAGCGCCGCGTTCTTGGCGCCGGTTGAGGCCAGCGCCAGCTGGCGCGCCGCAGCGCGGGCCGCCGCACCGAGGGCATGCATGGTCTCCGCCACGCCCTGCTTGGCCTCCGCCGCTCTTGCGCTCGCCGTCATGGCCCGCTCGGCCCTTCTTGCTCAGCTCTTGCTCAACACCATGTCGTCGCGGTGCACCAGCTCGGTGCGGCCCGCGTGCCCCAGGATGGCAGCGATCTCGCCGCTCTTGCGCCCGATGATACGCGCCGCGTCGGCCCGTGCATAGGCGATGAGCCCGCGGCCCAGGTCGCGCCCGTCGGTGGCGCGGATGATCACGGCGTCGCCGCGCTCGAAAGCGCCCTCCACGCGCGTCACGCCCGCCGGCAGCAGGCTCTTGCCCGAGGCCAGCGCCCTTTCGGCGCCGGCGTCGATCTCGATGCTGCCCTTGGGCTCCAGCTGCCCGGCGATCCAGCGCTTGCGCGCCGTGACGGGGTCGGAGTGGGCGATGAACCAAGTGCAGGGCGCCCCTTCGGAGAGGGCGCGCAGGGGGTGCATCACCTTGCCCGAGGTGATCACCATGTCGGTGCCGGAGGAGAGCGCGATCTTGCCGGCCTCGATCTTGGTCACCATGCCGCCGCGCGACAGCTCGCTGCCGGCGCTGCCGGCCATGGTCTCAATCTCGGGCGTGATGGCCCGCACCTCGTCGAGACGGCGGGCGCCAGTGCCACCTCGGCCGCTGCCGGGCGGAGCGGTGTAGAGGCCGTCGATGTCGGAGAGCAGCACCAGGCAGTCGGCGCTCATCATGCTGGCCACGCGGGCGGAGAGGCGATCGTTGTCGCCGTAGCGGATCTCGCTGGTGGCGACGGTGTCGTTCTCGTTGACGACCGGGACGGCGCGGTGCGCCA
>DATBKR010000103.1:0-8124 GCA_036555805.1 Hyphomicrobiaceae bacterium
GTCGCGCAGCGCCACCATGCCGGCATAGAAGGCACGGCGCGCGCTTGCCAGCGGCTCGTCGGGCTCCAGCACCACGGCGAATTCCGAGAGGTCGAAGCGGCCGACGTGCACCAATGTGCCCGCGCCCCGCTCCGATGCGACCGCCTGGGCGTGAGCGAAAGCGTCGCCGACCTCGCGTAGGGTAACGAGCTGGAACGGCGGCGGCAGGTCGAGCGCCAACGCGCGGTCGGTATGTCGCAGGGTCTGCATCTCGACGGCCGAGCTTCCAGGATTGGTGCATCTCGTTGAGGACAAGTATAATTCCAGAACGCTCCGGCAATACAAGTATCGTGCGGGACGCGTGCGCTGACCAAAGCAAGAAAGCCCGAAAGAATGGCCGCAAAACCCAGCACAAAGCCTGCTCCGCCGCGCAGCGTCCTCGTCTGCTCGTGCGAGGATACGATGGCGCTCGACGCAGGAGCCGTCGGCACCGGCTGCAGGGGCGCTCAGCCGACCACGGCGCGCCACCTGTGCCGAAGCGAGCTCCACCGCTTCCGGGCCGCCGTTGAAAACGAAGCTCCCGTCACGGTCGCCTGCACGCAGGAGGCCGCGCTGTTCGACGAGGTGGCGGAGGAAGCGGGCCGCAAGGCGCCCATCACCTATGTCAACATCCGCGAGACGGCGGGATGGTCGCGCGACGGTGCCGATGCCGGGCCGAAGATGGCGGCGCTGCTGGCGGCGGCGGCAGAGCCGATGCCGACAGTGCCGGTCGTCAACCTGGAGAGCCAGGGCGTCATCCTGATCTATGGGCGCGATGAGGGTGCCGTGGAGGCCGGCAACCTCGTGAAGGAGCATCTCGACGTTACCGTGCTCCTCAAGCCGCCCGCCGACATCCAGCCGCCGCGCACCACCGATTTTCCCGTCGTGCGCGGCGTCGTACGCGCGGCCAAGGGCCACCTGGGCGCGTTCGAATTGACGGTCGACGATTTCGCGCAGCCGGCGCCGTCATCGCGCAAGGCCCTGACCTTCGGAACGGCGCGCGACGGTGCGCAATCGAAATGCGACGTCATCCTCGACCTGACCGGCGGCCCGCCGCTGTTCTCGGCCGCCGGACTGCGCGAGGGGTACCTGCGCGCCGATCCCGGCGATCCTGCGGCGGTGCTGAAGGCGGTGCTGCAGGCGCGCGACCTCGTGGGCACGTTCGAGAAGCCGCGCTACGTGACGTTCGACGCCGGCCTCTGCGCGCACTCGCGCTCGCGCATCGTGGGCTGCACGCGCTGCCTCGATCTCTGTCCTGCCGGGGCCATCGCTCCCGCCGGCGATCACGTTGCGATCCAACCCGAGATCTGCGCCGGCTGCGGCCAGTGCGCCGCAGCCTGCCCCACGGGTGCCGCTGGCTATGCCCTGCCACCCGCCGAGGCCCTGCTGCGCAAGCTGCGCACGCTCCTCCTGACCTATCGCGACGCGGGCGGGAAAGGGGCAATCGTGCTGATGCACGACGAGGATCACGGCAGTGCGCTGATCGATGCGCTGGCGCGCTACGGCGACGGCCTGCCGGCCCATGTGCTGCCGCTTGCCGTCAACGAGGTGACGCAGGTCGGCCTGGAAGCGATCGCCGCGGCGTTTCCCTACGGCGCCCGCGCGCTGCGCTTTCTGCTGCGCGCGCGCCCGCGTCACGATATGGCAGGCCTGAGGCGCACCTTGTCGCTGGCCGAGCCGATCCTGCTCGGGCTTGGCTTCGAAGGCGACCGCGTGGACACCATCGAGACCGACGATCCCGACGCCCTCGGCGCCGCCCTGCGCGCCATCGCGCCGATGAAGCCGTCGCCGCGTCCCGCCGCCTTCCTGCCTGCGGGCGGCAAGCGCGACCTGCTGCGGGTGACCCTGCGCGAACTGCACCGCGCCGCACCGGCGCCGGCCGATGTGGTGCCGCTGCCCGGGCAGGCCCCGTTCGGCGCAGTGGAGATCGACGCCGCCGGCTGCACGCTCTGCCTCGCGTGCGTCTCGGCATGTCCCACCGGCGCGCTCACCGACAATCCCGAGCACCCGATGCTGCGCTTCGTCGAGGACGCCTGCGTGCAGTGCGGACTGTGCCGGGCCACCTGTCCCGAGAAGGTCATCACCCTGAAGCCGCAACTCGACTTCCGGGCCGCCACGGCCTCCGCACGCGTCCTCAAGGAGGAGCAGCCGTTCTGCTGCATCCGCTGCGGCCGGCCGTTCGGCGTGAAGAGCACCATCGAGCGGGTGATCGCCAAGCTCGAAGGCGTACACTGGATGTACAAGGACGGGACCGACCGGCTCGAGGTCATCAAGATGTGCGACGACTGCCGTGTCGCGGCGATCACCGAGAAGGATTTCGACCCCCACGGCGCGCCGCCGCGCCCGCGGGTACGCACCACCGACGACTATCTGATGGAGCGCTGGAAGGCGGAAGACGAAGGCTGAGCGCCGCCAGCGCCGTCAGGGTCGCGTCGCCTTCTCCAGGAACCGCACAAGCGCCGCGCGGTCATCGGCGCCGACCTTCTGCTCCGGCATCTTGGTACCGGGCGTATAGGCCGCCGGTCCGACCTCGAACAGCTTCGACAGCGTCTCGGGCGTCCAGACGATGTCGAGCTTCCTCAGCGCTGGGGAGAACTCGTAGCCGGGCTGGGTTGCGATTCTGCGCCCGAAGATGCCGGCGAGCGTCGGCCCTGCGCGCGGGCCCTGGTCGGCTTTCAGCGTGTGGCACGCCACGCAGGCGCGGAACACCCTGGCGCCCGGATCGCTCCCGTAAGCGGCGAGGGGATCCGCGGGCGAGCCGGCAACCACCTCTCCGATCCGCTCGCCCGTCAGGGCATCCCAACGTCGCACGAGGTTATCGCCGCCACCGATGAGGAGCGTGCGGTTGTCGGGCAGGAATGCCGCCGACCAGGCCGGCGACCCAGGACCGACCAGCGTGTGCAGCAGCGTGCGGCGGGCAAGGTCGATGATGGCCACCGTGCCGCGCACGCTCGACGCCGCCACGAGCTTGCCGTCGCGCGAAACGGCAACCGCGGTCACGGGCGCTCCCGCCGCGTCGATTTCGCCCTGCAAGGCGCCCGCTGCGGACAGCACGTAGACCTTGCCGGAGGCGCCGGCCGCGACGATCTCGCCGCTCGCAGCGACGGCGACCGCATTGAGCGGTGCCGGCAGGGCGATCACCGCGGGCGGCGCGCTTCCGGCCAGAGGCCAGATGCGCAGCGCAAGATCGTATCCGGCCGTCACGACCGAGCGACCGCCGGGCGTGAATGCCACACCGTTGACGTTCTGTCGGTGGCCTTCGAGGACGCGCATCGCGCCGCCGTCCGCGAGCGACCACAGCCGCGCTGTACCGTCCCAGGATGCGGACGCCAGCGTTCTGCGGTCCGGCGATACGGCGAGAGCGACGACAGGGGCCGTGTGCCCCTTCAGGACGACCTCGGGCTTGACCGCACCACGCCGCCAGACGGCAATGCTGGCATCCGCGCCCGCGGTTGCGATACGTCCATCCTCGATAAACGCGACCGCATTCACCGCGCTGTCGTGAAACCGCAGCACGCGCTCGGCGGTGGCGGAGGAGAGAGACCAAAGGATCGCCGTCGCGTCGAAGCTGCCCGTAATGGCGCGGCTTCCGTCGGGGGAGACGGCGACGGCGCGCACCGGGCCGCCATGCCCGCGGAGTTGGGCAACGGCCGGTGCCGCCGCTCCGCAGAGCGCGAGAAACAAGATGAGCAGGTCGGCTCGCCGGGGCATCGCGATTCGCTCGCCAAGTGCAGCTGGCACACACGCTCTCACTTAG
The DNA here is from genome assembly GCA_036555805.1 of Hyphomicrobiaceae bacterium. Taxonomy (GTDB): domain Bacteria; phylum Pseudomonadota; class Alphaproteobacteria; order Rhizobiales; family Hyphomicrobiaceae; genus AWTP1-13. Next base: position 3,776 of record DATBKR010000103.1, read on the forward strand.
CAAAGAAGCACCCGCGACGACAAATCACGCAACCCGCGAACGCGGCATCGCCGGCGGAGGCAAGCGCTTGCACCGTTATCGAAGGCTCGAGCGTGAGTGCTCCGGTCACCTCGCCCGTGCAGGAGGTGCCGAGCAGGGGCGACCGTGGACCAGGGCGCGTAGGGGAGGGCCGCATCCAGCGATACCGCATGGGCGAAAGTGCGGGATGGTGGGCGGCGTGGGGCGGCGCGGCGTTTCGCCGCCCAGAGATGCTTTCGGCCGCGTTCTGGCTGGCGCTAACCCGCTCTGCTCAGGCTCCGATCCGCGCCCAGGCGCCTACCAACACCGGCGACAGCCAGCATGCATTGGCCGCGACGGTCTCGTCCCTGAGGCGCTGTGCGAGCGTGTCGATATCGACCTCGGCCGCGGTGGCGATGCCGAACTTCTCGATCGCCGGGAGCAGCGCGCGAACCACGGCCGTGAACACTGCGTAGGCCGCTGAATCGGCACCGGCGACAGGGCGAGCCGCGGCATAGCACTCCGGCGGCTGCAGGCCCGCCGCGCGAAACGTGGCATCCAGCTTGAGCCCCATATCCGCTTGCGCGCCGGCGCGCTCGAACGCGGTGACCACCCATCGTGCGACGCGACCGACGAGCGGGAGCGGCGGCACCGAATGGACCGAGTTCAAGACAATCTCCTGGAACGCCACGATCCCGTCCGGTTTCAGATGGCGGACCAGCGCACGGAGCGTCTGGGCAGGATCCCTGACATACATCAATACGAGTCTGCCGACGACCGCGTCGAAGCGCTGGCCCGTGTCGAAGGCCTCCACATCCGCGACAGAAAATCGGCACCAGCTCAAGCCCTCCGCCGCTGCGCGCTGCGACGCCCGCTTGACCGCATCTTCGGAGCGATCGATGCCGAGCACGCTTCCAGACGACCCGACCAGCCTCGCTGCGAGAATCGCGACGTCGCCGGCACCGGAGCCAAGGTCGAGGACGTGCATTCCGGCACCGATGCCGGCGCGCCGCAGAACCTCTTCGGTGAGCTCACCCCAGAACGCCGCCTGCATCGCCAGTCGGCGGAGTTCAGTCTCGGAGTGACCGAGGACGTACGCCTGCGTTGGTTCATGCATGAGAATCTCCCGTTTGCCCGGGCCGCCCGGCCCGATGGTTCACAGCCTCACCCTGGAGACCGCCGAAAAAGGGGTTCGTTCGGAGCCGCGCCTGGGTGGCTCGTTTCGAACACAGGCACCGCGCAGCTGCGCCAGTCGGTAGACATTGACCGGCAGCAGCAGTGCGTGAAGCAGCAGGACCGGCGCGAGGCCTCCAAGATAGCCGTACGCTATGAAAGCCACGTTGCTGGCGATCGCCACCCAACGCAGGGGCTTCATCGAACGCATGCAGAACGTGGCAAGCACGAGGCCCGCAGCGGCAAAGCCCACTTCATTGGTGAGCGGCAGATCGCTCATCCGATCACCCTTTCGCTGCGCACAAAACTCTGCGCGGTCAGCCAAGCGTATCTGCACCTTCGGCTGTATCGCCCTTTCAGCTCCGTGATTTCCTAGCAATCCCGCCGCGGCCCCTCTTGGACTGGCGCGACAATTGAGTAGGATTGGAGCGGCCGGCTGATCGGGGCCTCATGGATCGGACTCTTGCCACCCACGGGCGAACGTGGCGCAAGCAAGACTGGCCGGATCTTTGAACCGCTCGCTTCCATCGAGCGACATAATTCGGATGGGATATCAGCTCGTCTGGGCAGCGCGCGCACAGAACCAAAGCACACCGGATCCCGGTCATGAACAATTCAAGCAGCGTCGAAGCTGCCGCCAATGACGGCTGCGGGGTGATTCGGTTCTCGACCGCGGATTATGCGCCGTGGGAGGGCCTGGACGCGTGGTGCGAGACCTACACGCGGACCGTCCAGAATATAGACATCGAACCCCTCTCGACCAAGCGGTTCCATGCCAAAGCAACCCTGCTGCAGATGCCTGGCCTCGCCCTGGCAGCGGGCCGCACCACTCCCTCGATCTATCAGCGTCGGCGAGAGCTCATCGATCATGATGATGTTGTTTTCTTGTGGGGACTTACTTCCAGCTACCAGGTGCATCAGTTCGGTCGAACCTTCGATATGGATCGGGGGCAAACGATTGTCTTAACCGGCGCGGAACCAGGGTTCCTGCGCGTACCGAGGCCCGGCGATTACGCGAGCCTACGGGTGCCCGTGCGCTGTCTGTCGCCGCTCATTTCCGATCTCGATGCCGCGTATGGCCGGCCGATACCGGCCCACAGCCCCGCTCTGCAGCTCTTGACCCGCTACCTCGGTATCCTGCAGGAGGCGGGAACCTTCGCGGTGCCCGAGCTGCGAAGACAGGCCGTGACTCACATCCACGACCTTCTTGCGCTCGCGGTCGGAGCGACGCGGGACGCCGCCGAGATCGCCAAAGTCCGGGGTGCGCGGGCGGCGCGGTTGCACGCTGTCAAGGAGGACATCGCAAACCGGCTCGACCAGCCCGACCTGTCGGTGGCGAGGATCGCCGCCCAGCAGCGCGTCAAGCCGCGCTATGTGCAGCGGCTGTTCGAGAGCGAGGGCACGACGTTTACCGAGTATGTCCTGACGCAGCGTCTTGCCTTTGCGCACCGCCTGCTGTCCGATCCCCTGCGCGCGGGCGTGAAGATCAGCACCATCGCTGTCGACGCCGGGTTCGGTGACCTGTCCTATTTCAACCGGACGTTCCGCCGCCGCTACGGCCTGGCACCCTCGGAACTGCGCGCCTCGACAGCATCAGCCGATTGACCGGGGTCATGCGTTGCGGCACCTCATACCTTCGAACGTAACTTGCCACCCGTCATCCCGGCCAATGGATTTCCCCTGGGCGATCCGAGCGCTTGCGCGAGCAGCGCGCCGATCCGGGACCTCGGGAGTTCGACTCGTTGATGGAGGTTCCGGATAGCCTCCCCCGGCCTTCGCCGGGGTCGGCTTCCGGGATGACGAGTGAAAGCTTTGGCGCGCTGGTATCACTCCGCCGCCGCCACCGTCTCGGTCAGAAAACCGCCGGACTGGCGGGCCCACAGGTCGGCGTAGACGCCGCCCTTCTGGAGCAACGACGCGTGGTTGCCTTCCTCGACGACCCGGCCGCGATCCAGGACCACCAGCCGGTCCATGGCAGCGATCGTGGACAGCCGGTGGGCGATGGCGATCACGGTCTTGCCGGCCATCAGGTTGTAGAGTTGCTCCTGGATGGCCGCTTCCGCCTCCGAATCCAGGGCGCTCGTGGCCTCGTCCAGCACCAGGATCGGCGCGTTCTTCAGGAGAACGCGCGCAATCGCGACGCGCTGGCGTTGGCCGCCCGAGAGCTTCACGCCGCGTTCGCCCACGTGCGCGTCGTAGCCTTTGCGGTCTCGCAGGTCCGTGAGCCCCACGATAAAGTCGTGCGCCTGGGCCTTCTTGGCAGCCGCCGTCGCCGCCGCCTCGCCCGCGTCGGGACGGCCGTAGAGGATGTTGTCGCGCACCGAGCGGTGCAGGAGCGAGGTGTCCTGCGTCACCATGCCGATCTGCGCCCGCAGGGAGTCCTGGGTCACGGTGGCGATATTCTGCCCGTCAATCAGGATGCGGCCCGATTCCAGGTCGTAGAACCGGAGCAGCACATTGACCAGCGTGGACTTGCCGGCGCCGGAGCGGCCGACCAGGCCCACCTTCTCGCCCGCCGCAATGTGCAGCGACAGGTCGTGGATCACCCCGCCCGGCCGCGCCGTGCCAGATCCGATTTGGGCACCCGCCGGCTGGCCATAGTGGAAGTCGACATGCTCGAAGCGGATGTCCCCCTTGGTCACCCTCAGCGGCCGGCTGTCCGGACTGTCGAGCACCTGGTTCGCGCGGGAGATGGTCTCCATGCCCTCCTGCACCACGCCGATATTCTCGAAGATGCCCGCCACGACCCACAGGATCCACCCGGACATGCCGATGATGCGCAGCACCAGGCTCACGACCGCGGCGATGGCCCCGACGCTCACCACGCCCTGGGCCCACAGCCAGATGGCGACGCCCGACGCCGACACCATGAGGATGCCGTTGAGCGAGTAGAGCACCAGGTCCATGGCGGTGACGAGGCGCAGCGAGGCCTGCCACTTGTCCACCTGGTCCTGCAGGGCGCCGCGCGCGTAGGCGTCCTCGCGCTCGGCGTGGGCGAAAAGCTTGACCGTGAGGATGTTGGTGTAGCTGTCGACGATGCGCCCGACCAGCATCGAGCGCGCCTCCGACGCCGCTGCGGAGCGCTCCTTGATGCGCGGCACGAACACGGCCAGCGCGCAGATGTAGAGGGCGAGCCAGACCACCAGCGGGATCAGCAGGCGCCAGTCCGCCGCGGCGAA
>DATBKR010000104.1:0-5268 GCA_036555805.1 Hyphomicrobiaceae bacterium
AGGAAGTTCAGTTTTTCGACGACGATGCCGAAGGCGATAGCCGCCAGCCCGGTCCGCAACCAGGCCAGGAAGGTGCGCTCATTGGCGGCGTGATCACTGTAGTTCTTGATCGCCACGGATCGCCTCGATGCAACCGCACGATTAATTACCGGACTGGAGGCGCCGGTCGTATCGTACCGAGCAACAGAGTAAATTCGCCGAGCGGGCCACTGCCATTTGAATCGAGAGAGAACCGGAGTCGTCCGTATGCGGGTTGCGGCTCGGCAACGCAATCTGCCCCGGCGCGGTATGGGCGTGGGCTCTCACAGCCGACGGGCACTCGCGAAGTTTTCTTGACCCGCATCGTCGCAACCTGAGAAGGTAGTTCCACATCGAAGAATATCAAACGATGGCTGTCTTTTTTGTGGGGATGGCAATGCCAGCGTTCTTAAGGCGGCCCCTTTATCTTCAAGTCTGCGACGTGATGGCGGATCGCATTGCCACGAGAGGGTGGAAACCTGGGAGCGCTCTCCCCAACGAGGGCGACCTTGCGCGCGAGTTCGGCGTCAGTGCAGGCACGGTGCGGAAGGCGCTCGAACGGCTCGATCAGACAGGCCTGATCACGCGCCGGCAGGGCCGTGGATCGTTCGTCTGCGACCTGACATCGGGTGAATTGGCAGGTCGCTTCGCCACAATCCGGAGGCCGGATGGCGGCAGCATCGGCGTCAGCGTCGGATCGATCGCAATCGAACGAGGAGCGGCGGCGGAGGAGGAGTGCGCTCGGCTGCAGCTGGAAGAGGGGGAGCCTGTCTGGCATATCCGCCGAGTTCTCCTCGACGGCGACGTGCCGTTCATGATCGAGAAGGCGTCGATGCCGGCTGGCTTCTTTCCTGGGCTGGAGCAGCAAAGGCATGCTGCAGAGGAGATCGCTCTGCTCGCCCGCCATTTCGGCATCCTGCTCGGCAAAGGCAGGGAGCGCATCGTTACCCAATCGGCTTCGGCTGAGGTTGCGGCGGTCCTGGGTCTGGCGGAGGGAGCTCTCGTCATCGTCCTTGACCGCGTGATCCTTGCCCTTGATGGCCGCCCGGTCGAATGGCGGATGGGCTGGTGCAACCTTGCTGGCAAGTACTATCAGGCCCGGCTCTGCTGATGAAACGGGTGCGGCTTCGTGTAGGCCCGACTAGGCGACTGCCACTCCATGCCCAACGACACCCCCCACGTCACCTCCCATGACGACCGCTTCCGGAATTCCCTTCTGGCGTTGCCACTCGCCATCTACGCGACAGATGCCAGCGGCCTGATTACCTTCTTCAATCCCGCCGCCGTTGAGCTAGCCGGCCGGACGCCCCAGATTGGCCGCGACCGCTGGTGCGTAACCTGGCGCCTGCGTTGGCCGGACGGACGGCCAATGCCGCACGAGGATTGCCCGATGGCGGTGGCGCTGCGGGAAAATCGCCCCATGAGAGCCGTTGAAGCCATCGGCGAGCGCCCGAACGGTACCCTTTTTTCCTTCCTCGCACATCCGACACCCATCCGCGATGCGGCTGGGGCGGTGGTGGGCGGCGTAAATGTTCTCCTGGACATAACCACAGACCGCAAAACTGCCGACAGCCTGCAAAGAGGCATCGTCCGCGAACTCGACAGGAAAGCGAGCTCCATCCTGCGTCTGATCGACGCCGTGCTGAAGGAAGCCCATCGGCAAGCGCGTGGAACCGAGGCCCAGAAGCTCATCCAGCGCGCAATCCAGCGCGTGGTAACGATATCGGCAACGCAAGGCCTGCTCCTCGACCCCGACGGTGGAACCAGGATCAACAGCTGGGACCTTCTGACTGCCATCTGCCTTACCGTGCCGCTGCCGATGCAGGACAAGGTAGAGCTGCTTTGCGAAAGCGCTGCCGGCGACCTGGCGAGCGAAACGGCCATCCCGCTGAGTCTCATTGCCAAGGAGCTGATCGCCAATGCGGCAAGCCACGCGCTCTCCGGTCGATCAAAGGTTTCCGTACGCATCGGATTGCGCAGGCAGCGTGGCGGATACATCTTCACCGTCGAAGACGACGGACCAGGGTTCGCATTGCGGCCCGCGCATGCGCGCTCGTTCGGGCTGGGGTTGGTGATGGCATTGGCGCGTCAGCTCAACGGTACGTTCGACGTCGAGCGCGGCTCCGGGGCCCGCTGCATCGTGCGCTTCCCGGATCCGCGCACGCTAAACTGACGACATCTACGCCGTTGCATTGGTCCGGGCCGTCACGCCTCGCCGATGGCGAGCACGCCTCTTGGTCGCGCCAGGCACCCGCAGGCACCACCCTATGACAGCACCGAGGCCAAGTCCTGGCGAGAGGCGCCCTTTTGATCCCCGAGGGTCGTATGCTCGGCAGGAATGGTAATGGTGCAGTAGACGCCATCCGGCGCAATTACGTGATCGACCGTACCGCCGAGCTCGTAGGGAATGAGGTTGCGGATGACGCTGGTGCCATAGCCGGTTTGGGCGGGAACGGTGACGGCGGCGCCACCTGCCTCATGCCATTCGAGCCTCAGGGCGGACGGCATGGCGCCGCTCTGGCGCACGTCCCACCTCACGGAGACCCGACCCTGCGGTGTCGAAAGCGCGCCGTACTTGGCGGCATTGGTGGCAAGCTCATGCAGGACCATGGCCGTCGCCTGGGTCGCGGCGGCCGTGAGCCCAACGTAGGGACCTTCGACCACCATGTTGCCAGCGCTGGCGTATGGCCCCAGTTCGCGGGCGATGAGGTCGGCGAGGCTGACGCTTTGCCAGCGACTGCGGCTCAGCAGGGCGTGGGCCTCTCCCATGGATTGCAGTCGATGCTCCAGCGCGTCGATGAAGTCGTCCGTGGAGCCGCTGCGCTCGCTGGTGCGCTTGGCGACTACGGCGACGTTTGCCAGGACATTCTTGACGCGGTGGTCGAGCTCAGCAACCAGCAGGCTCTTCTGCTCCTCCGCCCGCTTGCGTTCGGTGACGTCGATATTGATGCCAACCACGCGTTCCGCACAGCCGTCGCGATCGTAGGAAACGAAGGCGCGGGCCTCGATCCACCGAACGTCGCCGGCAGACCGCAGAACCCGATATTCCACATGGTGCTCGCGCTGCCCCGCGGCAACAGCCTGGCTCAGGATGGCATCGTAGCGTGCGAGATCGTCGGGTTGCACGCCGGCTCGCCAATCGTCGCGCTGTATCGAGTTGGTCCCTTCAGGAAAGCCGTGTATGGCAGCGCATCCCGGTGAAATCCGTACCTTTGCAGTGCCAATATCGAATGCGTAGCTGCCCACGAGGGCGGTCTTTTCAACGAGCGCAAGATGTGCGTCTCGTTCGGCTATGGCCGCCTCATGCCGCCGCCGCTCCGCGAAGAGCGCCGCGAGGGCCAGCGCGGTGAAGGCAATCGCGAGCAATCCCGTCTGACCGGCAAGCACACGTTCGGCCAGGGGAACGCCCGGATCGCCCAAGCGCCCGATGCCGAAGGTAACGGTCGACATCACCATCGAGGCGAGAATGAACACGGCCGCCGCTGCAAACACCGGTTGGCAGCGGGCCGTCAACCAGAAGATCAGAGGCAGGGGCATGGCGAGCGGCAGGATCGTCGCCCAATGTCTCGTTGGAAATGCCAAACCGATCGCGCTCACGGTGCCGAGCGCCGCGAGCGCCATCACTGCTTCCGCCAGCTCCGAGGCCCTCGGAAGATCGCGCACGCTGCGAACGAGACCGATCACCAACGGTGCAACCGTAACGATGCCCAGCGCATCCGATGCGAACCAGTGGTACCAGGTGATCGAAAATGCTTCCGTAGAGCCGTGGAACAGCTCGAACCCCGACGTCCCACCGATCCCCGAAACCGCGGTCGCCAAACCTGCAGCGATCAGCAGTCCGACTACGCGCCGAAAGCTGTCCAGGCTGAAATGCGCACCGAATTGACGCTTGATCAACCAAGCCGCGAGCATGGCCTCCGCTGCGTTGCACAGGGCAAACACAACCGCACTCGCGAAATTCCGATCGCCGCCGAGGTTGGCCGCGACCGTTGCAAGCAACACTCCGGCGATGACGGGCAGGCGCGCTCCTGGCCCAAGTGCCACCAGCGCCCCGACTGAAACGCCCGCGGCTGGCCAAAACACGGCCACCCCGTCTCGCTCCAGAAGGACAAGGCTCAGGCGTGCCGCGAGGAAGTACACGGTGCCGGTCGCGGCCGCGAGCCCGACCTGGGCCGCCCAATACTGTGCCCCGGCGGCGGAAGAACGTCCCCGGTGGAGTTCGCTTCCCTTATGCAGCATGCTGACCCCTACCAGCGCTGCCATCGCGTCCCGGGTCGGCACTCTACATCTGCGTTCCCCACGGTCCAACAGCACTTTCGCCCCCTCCAGGGGAACCGCCTGTCGAGCGGCCACCGATGCGATGTGCTCGGTGCAAAACTCCCACACTTGTGGCACGTCCGCACTTCGACAACCCCGAGCTGGCGCGCATTGCGGTTCGACGGCCGCAACCTGCCGGTCAGGTCCGTTCGGCATGGCCAAACCCGCCGCTCAATGGGCCTGGCGACCGGAGCCCGGCAGCTCGGTCAGTCGCAGCTCGCGCACGGATGCAAGCTGCGTGATGTTCCAGAGCTGGCCGAACAGCTCCTCCGCGTGGTCTCGGCCGAGCCGGCGGGTGGCACAGTCGAGGAACTTCTCCATCAGCTCCTCGCGGGTGAGCGGGCGTTGCCAGCTGCCCCTGGCGTGGGTCACGGGCGCATGCTCGATGACCCTTCCGTCCGTCAGCACGACGCTCACGCGGTCGTCCGGCGCCATCCCGAGCTCGGGAACCGTCTCATCGACCGTTGTGCATTTCACCTTGTCAAGGCAGGCAACCACCTCCGGCCGGGCGACGAACTCATCCGTCAGCTCCGACAGACCGACGCGCCGGGCCACCAGTGCCGCCGCCATGGCGAACTGCATGCTGAACTTGGCTTCGAGCCCCGTCCTGGGACGGCTGTTGCGGAGCATCAGCATCTGCAGGGCGCCGGTCTGTACCCGGACCTCTTTGACGGCGTCGGGCTCGAGATCGTGCTTCGTGGCGAGGTCGAGCATGGCGTCGATGGCGCGGTGGGTGGAGTAGCAGGTGGGATAGCGCTTCACGTTGACGCCCGTCTGCGGCATACGCCACTCCGTCCCGAGCCTCGCGTCGCCCGCGTCGAGCCGCGGCGTGCCGGACGGCGAGATCGCGCGCAGGAAGCCAGTGCGGTGCTCGATCGCGTCCGGAGAGGCGGTGAAGCCCTCCCTGGCGAGCCGCGCGGCGATCACGCCGGA
>DATBKR010000105.1:0-5801 GCA_036555805.1 Hyphomicrobiaceae bacterium
CGCTTGCGCTCGGCCACCAGCTCGTTGATGCGCGGTCCAGTGGCGACCGGATCAGCGTGCCCGTTCTCGACCAGGGTGAGCAGCCGCGCAATCTTGCGCTCGACCTCCGCGGCTGCGGCTTCCAGCTTGTGGCGCGAGCGCCGCCTCTCCGCGGCCACGCGCTTGCGCTCGGTCTGGTAGGCCGCGACGGCAGCGGCCACGACATCGGGCGAGAGCAGATGGTTGCGCAGCGCCGAGAGCACACGCTGCTCGACCTCGCTCATCAGCAAGGTGCGCGACGTCTCGCAGGTGCCGCGGTTGGTGCGGGCCGAGCACCTGAGATAGTCGTGGGTGGCGACGATGAACCTCGCCCCGCACGCATCGCAATAGATCAGTCCTGACAGAGGCCGCTGCGGGCGACGCTGCTGATGGAGATGCGGTCCGCCGCGCTCGGCCCGCCGGCGCTGTACCGCCTCCCAGATACGATCGTCGACGATGCGCAGCTCGGGCGCAGACTGCCGGTACCACTCCCTCTCGTGGTTCTCGCGCGAGATGCGCTTGCCGGTCGCCGGATTTTTCTGGAAGCGCTGCCGGTTGTAGACGATCTGTCCGATGTAGAGCTCGTTATTGAGGATGCCGTTGCGCCGCTTGGGTGAGCCGAGCACGGCCGAGGCGTTCCAGTGTCCACCGGTCGGTCCGGGCACGCCCTCGCGGTTCAAGTCGCGCACGATCGCCAGCGGCCCCTTGCCGGCGGCGTACTCACGGAAGATGCGGCGCACGATGTCGGCCTCGGCCGCATTGATGGCGCGTCGTCCTCTGTCGTCGCCGTCCTTGAGCACGTCGTAGGCATAGCTCCTGCCGCCGGGGATGCGGCCGGCCTTGACCCTGCCGATCTGGCCGCGGCGCGTCTTCTGCGCCAGGTCCTTCAGGAACAGCGCCGACATGGTGCCCTTGAGGCCGACGTGGATTTCCGACACCGCGCCGTCGGCGAGCGTCTCGATGCGCACGCCCAGGAACTGCAGCCTCTCATAGAGGGCGGCGATATCGGCCTGGCTGCGCGACAGGCGGTCGAGGCTCTCGGTAACGATGACGTCGAACCGGCGCGCCTGAGCATCCGCAATCAGACGCAACAGGCCCGGCCTGTTGAGGGTCGAGGCACCCGAGATGGCAGCGTCGTCGTAGACCTCCACCACGCTCAGGCTGCGGGCCTCGGCATAGCGCCGGGCAAGGTCGACCTGGTCGGCGATGGAGCGAAGGTCCTGCAGGTCGCTGGAGAAGCGGGCGTAGATCGCAGCGCGCATGGCAAACCCCCGATGTCCTCAAGCGTATCAAGCTGTCACGATTCAGTCCGTGTCGTCTTTCGCACTAAGGCTTGGCGATTGTTCGGCCGCCGCCTCGGGCGGGGAACGCTCGCCCTCTTCCCCGTGCTCGGCGGCATCGTCCTCACGCGCAGCCTGGCGGGCGAGCGCCTCCGCCAGGGCGACGATCTGGCGCCGTGCTTCGGCCACGGCTGCCGGGTCGAGGCTCTTGGCCAAGTTCCGGTGCTGTCTGCTTCGCGCTGGTGCGGCGTGGTCGGCAATGCGCGCCGCGAACGGACCCGACGTGCGGCCATTGACCAGCGGGTGTGGTGAGGTCTCGCCGCACGGCTGCTCCTTCTTGCCCTGAGCGGTGATAACAGTGTCAGAGACGATTTTGACGGGAACGCCCAGCACTCGGTGTGCCGAACCCGACCACCCGGCGTTCGCGACGAGACGGACTTGCGTCGCGAGGCGCGGACCGAGCTGGCGCCGGACCGTCGCTGTAGCTGGCGCAACCGAATGTAAGCCCTTCCGCGCTTCCCTCTGGATTTTGCCATGGTCGCGAGTTCCATTGCTCGGCGCCGCGGCAGATCGTCGCTTCCTGTACCCACGTGCCTTGATGATGCGACAAGAGCCGCGCCGGGCAGACGGGCGTCTTGCACGCACGGCAGCGGGCCGACCCCGGGAGCCGGGCTTCCGGCGTCACGGACAGGGTCCGTGGGGCTCAGAGGGACGGCATGACGATGGGCGCGCAAGATGTCCCATACCGCCAGTGCGTGCGGGACCGGCGCGTAAGCATGGCCGCTTTGCTCACGTCCCTCGCCGACCGGTGCGGTGGCGACTTCATCTGCACGGGCGCCGATCACCGTCCATGCACGGCGACTCTGCCTCTCTGCCCGCCAATCGAGGACCACCATTCGGACCATGGCCACAAGGGAGAAGGCAAGGATCACCGTCGCGCCGACGAGGGCGGCGTCGAGAAAGCCGGCTTCCCATTGCCCGTGACCGGACCAGGTCGGCGCGGTTGCCATCAGGCAGACCGCGGCAACCGATGAGACCAACCACGGGGATGGTGGGCGTGAAGCCCGCGGGATCGCCAGGTCACGCATGTGACGCCCCCTCGCCGGCCTTGCAGGGTTGCCCGGCCAGATGATCGCCAAGAGGCAGCTGTGGAGAAGCGGAGCCGTCGCGGGCGGCGGCTTCGGCTATTGCGCGAGCAGCGAGATCGGGATGCGTCGCCACGATGGTGCGCATGGCGTCCGTCACCAGCCCCGTGTCCGACGCAACGCGCTTGGCGATCTCCCTGACGAAGACCTCGTAGCGTCTGCGTCCGACCGCCTCTGCGGCACGCCGCTCGCTCTCCGGAACCGGCGGCGTGACCGTCAGAACGTAGCGCACGAAGAGCGCCAGGGTCTCGCTGATCACCAGGGCTTCGCGTTGCAGCCGTCGAACGCGCTTCGCCACGGCGCTGAGAGCCTGGAGGACCTCCTGGCCCGGCTCCCTGGCTGCCGGCGGCCTTAGGAAGCGGGTGAGCGCCTCGTTGACGAGCGCGGACTTGGTCGTGCGGGAGCGCCTGAGCGCCACCTTGAACCGCCGTGCCACGTCGTCGGTCAGATAGACTCCGATCTTGAGCGTCATGACACGTCCTACCACGGTCGGGGATGACGGCGATCTTGCGCGGATGCAGCTGGCGTGAGCCGTCCGCGCGATGTCGATCGCCAGCACTGGATCGGCGATCGGCGGACAGACGGAACCTTGTCAAACCGGCGATCTCGCAGCGGCCTCGGGGTGAGACGTGACAAACCCTCGACGTTTCCAACCAGGTAATTTTGTTTCATGGTACGTTCTTTCCAGATATTTGTAAATGCATCTTTTGCCGAGAAAGCGGGAATGAGGCCGAAAACTATCTCAAGGCATTTCACCGCGCGCCGCGACGATCCTGAGGCGGTACTGTCGAGAATGAAAAGAACAAACCGGCGATCGAGCCGAGCAATCGCGTGGATGCCTCGCCGCCTTTGACCTGTCACAGTTTCTCTGTTCGACCTGAAGCCCGTTTCTCCGCCCCGACCCGCGGTCGTCCCCAGGCAGCCGCGCGCAGGAGCTGTCAAGGCTGGCCGCCTTGGCGGCCACCCGCAGGGCTCGGCCTTGACAGCTCCGAGCACGGCTGCAGGCTTCGAGCGGTCGGGGCTGAAGTCACTTGGGCCGCGGCAGATCGAACGCTTCCGGGGCCTGGTCGCAGGGCACGACATTGCTCTCCGTTACGCGCATCATCGCCGCAATCGTGGCCTTGCGGCAGGGGGCGTGACCCGAATGGGCCGAGACGCCGGCAGGCGGCTCGGTCGCGCGGCCCACTTCGGGCCGCGCGATAGCACCCGGTCGCGGCCGCTTGCGGCCGCGAGCCGCCCAAGCCTATACCTGTCATCGCGACCGCATGGCCGATCAGCAACGCCCGCTTACCGGAGCGCAACATTCCTGCTCGAATCGAGTTTGACGCCTAATCAAGTCGCGGAAATGTTGAACGAATCCTCCACCCTGTCGACAAGCCATTTTGGCGTGCCGCCACGATGTCATTGAAATAAAAGGATTAGACTCCAAATTGGCGTCAATCCTTTATCCTGATGTCCAAAAACAGGCGCCAGTTGATCCCGCAGACCACGATAGGGTTCCGTTGCGGTTTGACCACAGAACCGTGAATGCGGACCAATTACCAGCGCAAGCTCGCAAGAAGGACAAGCTTGTCGCAGAACCGAAACTGGCGAACGTCCCTTCGCCATGAGGAATGCCAAGGGAAGCTATGCGCGATGGGATCGTCACACGCATGGGTCAAGACGCACCGCAATCCAAAGACGAGGACGCGGCTCGGGCGCTCGAGCCTAGAGCCCGATGCCGTAAAGCGGCATGCGCCGGGGCCGGCTTGCTTTCTTTATCTTTGCCACGTCAGAGCGCCTGCGGCGCGAGCTTGTGGCGCGCCGCGTTCACACGCATGAGGGCCGCTTCTTTCATCTTGCGCACCGCAGGTCCTGCCGACGGTCAGCAGTCCGGATGCAGCTCGCGCGCAAGGCGCAGCCAGGCGGCGCGGAGCTGAGCTTTTGTGAAACCGGGGCTAAGGCCAAACAGCTCGCGGGCGCTGTGACGCCATCTGGGATGGGAAAAGTGTCGTAGTGCCCCACCCGTTCGGCACCGTACCACGTACGGCAACATACTGATAACATTCGATGCGTTCGATTGAGCGTGAAACGGAAGGCGATCCACCACAGCGCGCAGCCCCCCCACAAGACCCCCCGCTACAGCCTATGCAGTCCTGGACCGCGGTGCGGTTTTCGGCTTGATCTGACCGCGATCGTGTCGACCTTCGGCTCGCATGCGCCGCCACGATGAAGTCCGCGGAAGACCGGCATCGTCGCAAATCACCACGCAGTCATCTCGGGATGACGCCGCAGGCGAAACGTGGCCCGCCACCCTTCGGCTTGCCTGGATCATTCTCCCCGTATAGATGCAGCATGATCGCTCGGCCACGCACAGCTTCTACACTGAGCGTATCCGATGCAAGGGGCGCCACGGCTGTGCCGTCCGCCTCCGCCGGCAGTTCAGGGAGATCCCCGTGAGGCTTGTGATGGCCCACGCCGTGCTCTTCTCCGGTCGGATCGTAATGCCCCCCGGCCTTCAAGCCCGCAACCATCTTTCCGTTCTCCATTCCGGCCCCGCAGTCCGGGTTTTCATGGACATGAAAGGCGTGCTTGCCCGGCGGGAGCTTGGTCAGGTTGGGAAGGATCGTCACGCCGTGTTGCGCGTCCTTTAGAGTGATCGTTCCGATTGCTTCTCCCGCTCCGATTGGTGAGATGCGGTGGACTTCAACGCGGACCTCGTCAGCCAAACTCCCCCTGGTTTCCAAGGCAAGAAAAAGGATGGCGCCAACGCTGACGCGTTGCATGCAGCTAGCCATGGCATCCTCCCTGTTCGCTTCTTTGCATCAATCGGCGGAGGAACAACTCGCCGGCGGCGAGCTTGCACACGCTGTGGGCGGCCGCACCTCCAAGTACAGCTTAGCTCAAACGGGCCACACGCGCCCGCGCCGCAATCACACCAGGCACCGGTCGCGGGCAGTAGTCCTTGCGCCGCAGCACTGGGCGAGGAGGTGTTATCGCCCATAGCCACGGTGGCACCGATTGATCCGCATGGGGAACCGGAGCCAGGATCCCACTTGGTGTGTCCTCTCGTCACTTGTGCCCTCGCGACCGCCGTGCCCTACTGGCGCGGCTGGCGAGAGCGGGCATGCACGGCAGAGGCAGGACACGGTTTGCACGTATCGCCCTCGCGTTGGGGGTGCTCGGCGTTGCCTTGCACGCGAGCCTGGTGGCATGGTTTCCGTGCGCTCGCTCTTGGACCCAAACCGCCGACCAGTCTGTTCTGGCGGAACTGCAGTCGGTCATCTGTCACGGCGGCGAGGCAAATGCCGCGCCGTCGCCCGCCAGCCAAGAACCTCCATCTTCTCCTGATCCGGGCAAGGATTGTCTTAGCTGTCTG
>DATBKR010000106.1:0-2185 GCA_036555805.1 Hyphomicrobiaceae bacterium
GGCCGAGGAGACGCTGCAGCTGGCG
The DNA here is from genome assembly GCA_036555805.1 of Hyphomicrobiaceae bacterium. Lineage (GTDB taxonomy): Bacteria > Pseudomonadota > Alphaproteobacteria > Rhizobiales > Hyphomicrobiaceae > AWTP1-13. The sequence continues at coordinate 26 of DATBKR010000106.1, forward strand.
CGCTCGGGCGCGGCGGGGGCCTCCGCCGAAGCCGCCCGGGCAGACCGCGAGCAGGAGCTGCGCACGCTCCGGGCCCGCGCTGAGGACCAGGCCGGCGAGATCGCCCGCCTGAAGGCGGCGCTGGCGGTGTTCGAGCACTCCGATGAGCGCACTGCAGGCTTCGGCAACAGCCGGCTCGCGCTCAAGGCGCGTGTCGGCTCCGCGGAGGCGCAGGCCGAGCGCCAGGCCGCCACCATCGCCAGGCTCAGGGCCGAACTGGCGGCAGCCAACGAGCGCCTGGCGCAGCAGGCGGCGCACTTCATGGATGAGATGCGCCGCCTGGGTGCGGGCACGCTGCCGGCCTCGGGCCAGGCACGGCGGGCGGAGCGCGACGGGCAGCGCCGCCGGCTGGCGGAGCGGGCGGCGCAGGTGCCCGCGCGCAGGCCCGAGCCGGTGGCGCCGGCAAAGCGGCCGGCGGCCTGGACAAGGCCGCGCCCGCCAATGGCAACGGTGCCGAGGATGGGCACGCTGCGGCTGCGGCCGCGGCTGCCGCAATCGCTCCACAGGCAGCCGCAGAGATGCCCCAAACGGCGACGATACCAGGGGAGCGGCGCAAAGTGCGCCTCCTCGATCGCATTACCGGAATGGGCAAGGGCTGATCGGGACTTGGGCAAGAACCGAGCGGGCGGCGCCCCCAAGGGTTGGCCGCCAGCGTTGAGAGTGTGCGATGCAAGACGCGCAATCTCCGTCAGACGCCGGCGCGGACAGCGGCGAGCAGCCGCGCCGGGCCGCCCTCAAGCTGCGCGACGCGGAGACCGTCGCCGCGACCCGACGCGACATGTTCGGCGACGGCTCGCTCATCGACTCGCTGGGGGGCTCCCCAAAGGCAGCAGACGAGGCACAGGGCGAGCCAGGCGCAGATGCTGCCGAAGCGGGTCCTCAAGAACCCGGACTCCCCGAATCCGCTGCGCCTGAAGCCGGCGCCGGAGAGCCCGACCTTCCTGTCCACCAGCCGCTGCCGGACGCGTCGGCAGACGCGCCGCCGCCCGGGCCCGAGACGCCACCGGAGCGCGACGCGGAGTCGCGCGACGCCGATGAGAAGGCCGGCCGCGGCAGCGGGGACAGGCGAGAGGAGCCGCGCTTCGCCAACCCGGCCGCGTCGCCGTTCGCGCAAATTCCGCAGTCGCTCGATTCGATCATCGACTCGTTTGCGGCGGAGCCTTCCACCCCTGATCCGGAATCACCCGCCCCTGAACCGGGCGGACCCGGCTTCGTGCCGCCACCTCGATACGGCTCCCTCGCCCCGCGCGCCGAAGCCGATGGCTTCCAATCCGGCGAGGCTCAGGCTGCCGCTCCGGCACCCATTCCATCGACCATGGCCGTCTCGTCCATCTTCGACGGTCTCGGCCCGGCCGAGCCGGCCACGGAGGAAGATGACCCCGCCGGGCGCGCACTTCCGTTTGGCACGGGGAGCCCCGACATCCCTATGCCCGCGCCGCCGCCCGAGGTCGCGCCACCGTCAGCCGGCTGGCCCGGCGACGACCTCGTACCCACCTCCGGCGAGCGCGGGCTGGACGTGAACGACCTCGTCAGCTTTGGCCTGGACGGCCACGCTCGGGTTGGCGGCGATGCCGCAGCGGACTCGCCAGAACAGCTGGAGCTGCCGGCGGTGCCCGCAGCGCCGCCCGACCCGGAGCCGGCCGCACCGGAAGTGGCGCTCCCGCGCTACGCCGAGCCTCCGGCGATGCGCCCCTTTCCGGACGCCATCGAGCCTCCGGACACGCCGAGCCCCATCGGACCTATCGTCACGGCAGCTCCCGGCGCAGACCCGGAGCCCGGCGAGAGGTCGCGCTACGCGGGGGCTTCGGACGACCCGTCGCGGCCCATGTTCGAGGCCACGGCCAAGATCGCGGCCGAAGCGAACGCCACCGCGGAGGCGCTCGACCATCTCAAGCGCCTCCTGGTACAGAACGCCCCCGGCGGAGAGCCGGTCCGGTCCGCCGCCGACGCCGGGCCGCTGAACCTCCTCGGCGATCCGGCCCAGTTCGCGATCCGCGAGCGGGTGCCGATGCTGCCGCTCCCGGTGCCGCCTGAGCGCAGCCGCGTCAAGGGCATCTACCTCATGGGTTTCCTCACTGGCCTCGCCCTCTCCCTGATGGCCGGCCTCGCCCTCTACCTCCT
>DATBKR010000107.1:0-9835 GCA_036555805.1 Hyphomicrobiaceae bacterium
GTAGAGGTCGACGAACACTTTGAGGACGGCCCTGGACAGGCCCTCGTCCATGGTGAAGCGCTCGCGCGACCAGTCGCAGGAGGCGCCGAGACGCTTGAGCTGGTTGCCGATGGTGCCGCCGCTCTCGGCCTTCCACGCCCATACCCGCTCGATGAACCTGGCGCGGCCGAGCTGGTGGCGGCCGGGCTCCTGCCGCTCCATCAGCTGGCGCTCCACCACCATCTGGGTGGCGATGCCGGCATGGTCGGTGCCCGGCTGCCACAGCACGTCCTTGCCGCGCATGCGCTCGAACCGGCACAGCACGTCCTGCAGCGTGTTGTTGAGGGCGTGGCCCATGTGCAGGGAGCCCGTCACGTTCGGCGGCGGGATGACGATGGAGTAGGGCTGGGCGATGGCGCGCTCCTTGCGGCCGGCCTTGAAGGCCTCGGCCTTCATCCAGCGGGTGTGGATGCGCGCCTCGATGGCGGCGGGGTCGTAGGTCTTATCCAGCATGAAATCGCCGTCGCATGACGCGGGTTGAACGGTGAGGACGGAGGATGGGCGGCTCCTTACGCCTCGGCCCGCTTAACTTCAAGGCTTCTTGGGGTCGCGCCTGGCCATCAGCTCGGCTTCCGCCTTGAGCGCGGCGGAGACCAGGCGCGGCATGTTCTCGTCGAGCCAGCGGCGCAGCATGGGGCGCAGCAGCTCAGCCACCATCGCCTCCAGCCCCTGCAGGCCCTGGAACTGCGGCGGGCCGTCGGCCGCCGCGGCCCTCCCGTCCGTCGCCGCAGCCCTGCCGTCCGTTGCCGGCTGGCCCAGAAACAGCGCCGCCTTGCCGTTGGCGAAACCCTCGCGCGTCACCGCGCCTGCGCGCAAGCCGGGAAGACTGTGCGTTGCCTGGCCCGTCGCCGCCGCGGGCGCCGGACTCGTCACTGGGCTCGTCACAGGGCCAGGCGGCGGGTCGCCCGCAAGGCCGCGTGCGGCGGGCGGCGGCGGGAAGGGTGGCATGACGCTCGCGGCGGGCGAGACATCGGGCACCGGCGCCACCTCCACCTTCGCGGCCTCCGCGCTCGAGCCGAAGAACGGCGGCAAGGGGCCGCGCACGATCTCCGTCCGGATCGGCTTTGCCTCTGCGGCGGCGGGTTGCACCGGGGCGCGCGAGGCGGGCACGCCGTTCGTCTCGGCCGGCGCGTCGCTCCGGCCCAGGAACCACAACGCGTCCTTCGCTCCCTGGACCGGCGCCGGGGCCGCCGCGAGCGAGACCGGGGGAGGAGGGGGAGGCTCCTCCACCGGGCGCGCAGATATCTCCGCGCGTGCGGACGTCTCCGCGTGCACGGGCGCTGCCGGGTGTGCAGGAGCCGCTCCCGTCGTGGCCTGGGAGTCCTCCAGCACGCGCTCGGGTTCGCGAGGTGCCGTGTCGGCCGCGGGCACGCCCGCCCCCGCGCCGCCGAACATGCGCGGCATATCCTCCTCGTCCGGCATCATCGACAGGGGCTCGTACGGAGGCTCGGGCGGCGTTCCGGTGTCGTCGTTGAGGATGTCGGTCGATTGCTCGGCGAGGCTCCTGCGGATCGACGCGAGGATCGACTCCAGGCTTTCGCCGGTCGGATCGGCCTTGCTCATGCCGCACGCTCCCTCGTCAGCCGCTCTCCCTCAGGCGCTGCCCACGGCCTGGGGCGCCATTCTTAGCATGCCCGACGTGTTGGAGGGACCACGTTTCAGGGGACAAGCTCAAGGTTGAGGAGACAACGCCGCCTCTGATCTCCGATGACTGACCTCTGGCCCCTGGAGCCCGAAGCATCACCGGAGCGGCGGCGGCGCCTTCTTGAGCGGCGGCGGGGGCGGCGGGGCCGGCTGCTGCTTCCCGTCGGGGCCGATGATGGACAGGTCGAACCACTTGTCGCGCACTTCCTGGTAGTGCTGCTCGGGGTCGTACACCAGGGACGAGACACCCAGCTCCTGCGCGTTCAGACGGCCGATCGCCGATACCACGGTGTAGGAGGCCACCACCACGTTGCGCCGGTCCGTCACCAGCGTCACCTCGGCATTGAGCAACTCCTGCTCGGCGTTGAGCACGTCGAGCAGCGTGCGCTGGCCCACGCGCTCCTCCTCGCGCACGCCGGCAAGGGCGACGCGGTTGGCGGTCACGGCAACCTGGTCCGACTCCACGGCCGCCTGGGCGGCCTGCAGCTGCGACCACGCCGTCACCACCTGAGCCTGCACCTCGGTGCGCGACTGCTCGATCTCCTGCAGCCGCTGCACGTGCGTCTGCTTGGCCTGGCGAACGCGCGCCTCCACCTCGCCGCCCGAGTAGAACGGCACCGTCAGCCGACCGGTGACGGTGTTGTCCTCGGCCCACTCGATCTGGGAACCCGGCGACGGATCGAAGCGCTTGGCGTGGTTGGCCTCGATCTGCACGGTGGGCAGAAGCTCGCCGCGGATCAGGTCGATGTTGAAGCGCGCCTGCTGCTCCCGGTAGAGGGCCGCCACCACCGCCGGGCTCTCCCGCAGCGCGATCTCCGTGCTCGTGGCGAGGGTCTTGGGCACGATGGTGCTGGACTTCGGTTCCACCAGCTTGCTCGGCGGATGCCCGATGACGCGCTCGAAGGTAGCGCGGCTGGTCTTGAGGTTGGCGCGCGCCAGGTCGAGCGCGGCCACCGCGCCGGCGCGGCGGGCCTTGGCCTGCTCCACGTCGGTGCGCGTGACTTCGCCGGCCTGGAAGCGGGCCTGCGTGGCGCTCAGATCGCGCGTGAGCACCGTCACGTTGTTCTCGCGCAGGGTGAGGATCGCCTGGTCGCGCACGACGTCCATGTAGGCCGTCACGGCTTCCAGCAGGACGGAACTCTCAGAGTCGCGCAGGGCCTCCCAGCCGGCGCGGACTGTTGCCTCCGCCAGTGACACCGCATTCTTGGTGCGGAAGCCGCGAAAGATCGGCTGCGTCAGACCCACCGCATACCCGCGCGGGTTGCCCGCGTCGCTGCCGCCGGTGCCGGGAGGAGCCCCTAGTGACGGCTTGGTGGTCTGGACCTCGTAGGTGGTGTCGGCGCTGCCCGCGATGGTCGGCCTGTAACCCGAGAGGGCGCGCGGCACCTCCTCGTCGGTGGCGCGCTGCACGGCACGCGCTGCATCAAGACGCGGGTTGAATTTGTAGGCGGCGTTCAGCGCTTCCCGCAGCGTTTCCGCCTCTGCCCCCCCCGCCGCAGCTGCCAGCGTGCCGGCGAGCGCCGCAGCCCCCAGCATGGCGCGGAGCCGCCATCGCCAACCCCGTAGCCCCATTCGCACGACAGTGCCCCCGTTCCCGGGCTTGCCACATGCGCGTTGCAGCCCCGCCCAGTAGCCGGGTTTGTTTTGCACGTTCCCTACCCGGCCCTGGCCGGCCCCGTCTGCCTGATTCTCGCGGGATACTCACACACCCCCACGTTTGATATGCAGTCATAAATCCTTGAGTGGACCAATTTTCTTCGCCGCGTGGCCGGAATTCCACAGGCCCCCTGACGGCACGCAGCGGCGTCCGGCGCGGCGTCAGAAAACGAACTCTGCCGGCTCCTCGAAACCGGGCAGCGGCGCCGCGGCAGCCTCGAAGGCGGGCTGGCTGTCGACCGCGTTTCCGCTCCGACGCCACAAGTATGCGCGGCTCACGGGCCCTCGGCACAACACGGCCGCGAGCCGCCCTCCGTCGATCAGCTCGTCGAGCAGCGCGGGTGGGACGGAGGGAACGGCGCCATTGATCAGGATGGCATCGAAGCGGTCGTGCGCAGGCGCGCCGCCGGCCAGCGGCCCCTCCACGACCACCGCGTTGCGCGCGCCGAGCTCCTCCAGGGTGGCCGTTGCCGCGCGCGCCAAGTCGCGGTCGGCCTCCAGGGCCACGACACGTTGCGCCAACCGTGCCAGCACTGCGGTCGAGTAGCCGGTGGCGCAGCCAACATCCAAGACCGCCGACCGCGGCCCGATTGCGAGAAGCTGCAGGAGCTTCGCGAGTGTGCGCGGCGGCAGCAGACGGCGCGCATCCCCGGTCCTGGGTCTCGCCGTTACCGGCACGGGATCGTCCATGTAGGCGAGCGGGGCCTGCTCCGCGGGCACGAACAGCTCGCGCGGCACTTCCAGCATGGCCCTGATGATGCGCTGGTCGGTGACGTCGCTCGTCCGCACCTGGCTTTCGACCATGTTGAGCCGCTGCACGCTGAAGTCGGTCATGAGGTCCTGTCGCGCCTCCCGCCCCTGCCCTGATTGCCGGCGGCAGCGCCGCCGCGGGCCCGCCGCACGCGACATTATCCGCGGCGTGCGGGCCAATGCCTGCCGCCAATCGCCGCAAACCCGCCGGAATCGCGCCGGCGTCCGACTAGGAGCGGCGCCCGTCGGCCAGCTTCACAACCTGCGATGCCATTGCAGGTGCACGCTCAACCTCGTCGGTCTCGATGTCGTCACCGCGGTCCAAAATGGCGTGTGCGAGCAGCACCGCCATGCGGTCCACGGCGGCCTCGACGCTGGGCAGCACCTCGATGTCGGCGCTTCTGGGATGCAGGAAGATCTTCCCCTTCCGCACGTAGAAGGCGCACACATCCTCGTTCCTGTAGGACAGCTGCGCCGTCGCCCGCCCCGGCATGCGCGCGACCCGATGCCGGTCGCGGGCGCGCGCCGGATAGCTGTCGAGGGCCCGGAAGATCTCCTCGAAGGTGTCGCGGTCGCGCGCCCGCGCCCGCAGCTCGGCCGCGACCTTCTCACCGAAATACTTCGTCATCAACGCCCCTTCCCGGTGCTCGTGTGCGCCCACGCGCGAGCAAGGTAGTGGCCCGCATCCCGTTCGCCAAGCATAACGAGACCACCCCGTATCGTATCGCCGCATCCCGCGCTGTCCGGTCGCAATTTCGGTGGCAGCTTTGGAAGCAGTTAACCGTCGGTTGCGGTCATCCGTCTCTGCGCGAAAGTGCGTAGCTGAGATGAAGTGCACGAGTGCGCCAAGATCGTAGGCGCTTGGGGCGGGGAGATCGCCGAGGTTTGTCGCCATGAAGCGGATCGCGATACTCGTGCTGGCAACGATCGTTGCGCTTGCGCTGATGGGCGCCCTTGTCGATCCGCCGCCCGAGGTTCCCTTTCCGCCCTGAGGTAGCCCTGGTCGCGCCGCCGTCGATTTCCCGCGATGTGAAATTTGGGGTGCACACGACCGCGTCCGGGGGATTGCGCTGGCGACTTGGAGAGTGCCGACGCACGGCTCAGTACGGGCGGCAGGGACGTGCCTCCAGGGTGCAACTCCAGCTGCCCGACTTCAGCGAGCACGTCATCTTCTTGCTGACGGCGACTGAGTAGCGCCCCCAGGAATCGCCGTATTCCCAGGCCGTGAACTCAGCCCATGAACGGATGGCGAGGCGCTCGGCTTGCGCGCGCGTAGGTCCGTTGCCGCTTCCGTAATGAAAGTGGTCGAGCATGCAGGTCTTGCGGCCGACCCTCACCCAAGGGTGAATTTTGGCGATTCCCGTCTCCCGCGTCCAACGGGGCGACCTGGCAAACCCAATGGCGTCCTTTATCCAGGTACGGATTCTGGCAATTCCGATGTCCTGCGACTGCGCCGCATCGGTGCCCGCGAAGACGGCGACCAGGATCAGCGCGCATGCAGCCACCACGGACCCTTTCATAGCCCACACCCCCTGCCGAATTGTCATCGAGGCGAAGCTCGCCGACCCGCGCATGCCGGCGGAGATCGAACGCGCTTCAAACGGTCATTGCGCGCCAATGCCGGCTCTCGGTACGTGAACCTCAAGGTGGCAAGACGCGGCCGGCGTCGAGAGGCCCCGTCGATTCGCGCCTGTCACACTGTGTGCGTGTGGATTTGGACTGCGCAACCTCAATCAGGTTGCAGCGCTCAGGCGCGGGGAAGGACTGTGCCAGACAGGCAACGGAACTCTGTATATCAACGAATATCGCGATCGGCCGGCGAGTTTGGTGGCCGGGGTGAAGATGGCAGGGGAGCGTTGGGACAGCGACGGCTCAGCGGAGCTCAAGCGCTCCAGCTTCGTCCCATACGGATGGTCGGATCATGGCCTGTGGCGCGGGCGATCCGCTCTGAACTTCGCGATGAGATCGACGGCAACCTTCTGCATCTTCGCGGCATGTCGCGGGATGGCACCCATCTCGGCCTTGCATGGGGCGATGGCCTCGTCGGCCTCGGCCTCGACGGGCCAATTCTTGAGGGGCAGCGTCGGATCGCGGTCAGAGATGGACTGGGCGGCTTTGGCGACACAGGCGAATGCCTTCCAGCTGTCCGGGCCGGGCGGGAGCCGCTTGGCGTCTATGGCATGCAGGAAGGCAAAACGCGTCAGCCAGTCGATGGGCGCGTCGGCCACAGCTGGAATGGCGACCGCCACGCTCAGCGCAGCGGCAAGGGCGATTCGCATGGCCCGGTCCTCCCGTGGAGCTAACTCCCGATACGACTCACACTAGAACAGCATTACAACCGCTGCGCGAAAGCAATCAACGGCAGCGTTGTGACTCTGGCAAGGCGTACCCTGTTGTCATGCCGGGACTTGTTCCCGGCATCCAGCCAATCCCTTGCCGTGCCTTTCGCTTTTGGCTGGACCCCGGCAACAAGTGCCGGGGTGACACGGAACCATATGTCAGTGCAGGAACACTGGGCGGAAGGTCTCCCCTCAGTCGTCGTCGTCCTCCTCGTCGGCGATGCTTTTGATGCACTCGACGATCTGCTCCTCGCCCTCTTGTTGTGTATCCACCGGCCACTCAACGAGGACGGTCTCGCCCCGTTTGAACACCACCTTGAACGGCGTCTCCTCCCCCGGGGTCGCGACAACATCTCCGGTCACAAAGGCCATGGTCACCTCCTCCAAGCGTCATACCTGGCGAGTCTAGCCATGATTCCGTCGGAGCTTTGGCAATCCGGACCTGTGCCGGTAGAAAACGCTGTGCTGATCGGTGAGACCCGATTGGATCAGCGCCACTGGTATCGGGGCAATGCCAGCCTGTCAGTGACGTCCCGGCCGAAGGTCAGTCGCGCGAAGCCCGGAATGACAGCGGCGCCGATAATGAGATTGCGGACCAGCAGACCCATGGCCGTCTTTGGCGCGAATGCGGAGCTGAAGCTTTTGGCGGCCTTTTGCTTTGTCTCCATATAGGCCCGCAGAAGGCGCTCGTATCGCTGATAGGCCTCGGCATGCGAGGCCCCCGGTCGGCCCAGTTCGCCAGCGAGGACGTAGGCCCCGGTCATCGCCAGGGCCGAGCCCTGCCCCGCCATCAGGGACACACAGAAGGCGGCATCGCCGACAAGAGCGACACGACGCTGCGACCAGTGCGGCATGTGGATCTGACTTACGCGATCGAAATACAGATCGTCCGCCCGCTCCAGTTCATCGAGGATGCCCGACGTCTCCCAGACTCCTCCGCGATACCGCTGCCGCACAAGAGCTTTCTGCGCCTCGACGCCCGAGGTCGCGTAGGATCCCGACACGGTGTCTGCGAACACGAAGAGACACAGCGTGCGGTCGTCGCGCAGCGCGACGCGCCCGAGCATGCGCCCCGGCTCGTTGTACATGACGTAGACGCCTTCGTCGCGCGGTCGGTATCCCGAGGCCTCGAAGGCGGCGACCGTGTAGGCGAGCGATTGCTCGAACCGGTCCTGCGGCCCGAATGCGAGCTGGCGGACCCTGGAATGCAACCCGTCGGCGCCGATGACAAGATCGAAGCGGCGCGGCGACGCGCGCTCGAAGGTGACAGTGACGCCGTCCGCATCCTGATCAAGGCCGCTGATCGCGTCGCCGAAGAGGATTTCGGTTGTGGGTTGCGCGCGTTCGATCAGCAGACGCGCGAGGTCGCTGCGGCGGACGGTGACGAAACGGCCTCCGGTCAATTCCCGGAACACGCCCGTGCCGAACCCGGTCAGACGCCGACCCTCGCCGTCGACAATGCGCAGCTCCCGCATGCGATAGCCCAAGCGATCGAGGTCGCCGGAGAGCCCCATGCGTTCGGCGATGTCGTAGCCGAGGCCCCAGAAGTCGATGACGTAGCCGCCGGTTCGCAATGATGGCGCCTGCTCGATGAGCGTCGGCCGGTGGCCCGATTTGTGGAGCCAGTAGGCGAGCGTCGGACCGGCGATCCCAGCACCCGAGACTAGAACGGTCTTATTGGCCATTGCGTAGCGTTAGCACGGCAACAGCGGCGTGCAATACCGATGGCCGCAACGCGGTCGACCGCGTGCGGAGCGCGCCTGACGCCGGCCAACGCGACCCGCTCAGCGAGTTCCGTTCTCCCGGTCGCGGCTTCCGCTCTATTTAGCCGCGCGTCAGCCTGTGCCAGTGCCACAGCGCCACTGCGAAAACAGCGACCGCGGTGGCTTGGTGCAGGAGGGCGAGAGGGATGGGCACGTGGGCGAGCAGGGTGCAGATGCCCAGCGCGATCTGGGCGAGCACTGCCCCGCCCAAGGCCAGTCCTGAAATCTTCGCCGCACGGATGGACGGGCCGCGCAGGAGCGACCACAGGTGCCAGGCCACGAAGGCGGCGATGGCGTAGGCGAGCAGCCGGTGGTTGAACTGGACCGAAAGGGCGTTCTCGAACAGGTTGACCCACCACGGCGTCATGGCGCCGAGGCCCCGCGGGACCAGCTGCCCTTCCATCAGCGGCCAGGTGTTCCAGCCCGCGCCCGCCTTCAGGCCGGCCACGAACGCGCCGGCGGCGATCTGCAGGAGCACCAGGGCGGCGATCCCCGCCGCCGCGGCCTGCAGCCCGGCCGGCCGCGCTGGCGCGTTGGCGGCGCGCTCTCGCCCGAGCGACAGCGCCACCCACAGCACGGCGCCGAAGATCGCCACGGCCAGCGTCATATGCAGGGCGAGCCGGTATTGGCTCACGCTGATGCGGTCGGCGAGGCCGGAGCTCACCATGTACCAGCCGATGAAGCCCTGCAGGCCGCCCAGGGCGAAGATGCCGGCGAGCTTGCCGATCAGCGGCCGGCCGATGTGCCCGGTCGCCAGGAAGTAGAGGAACGGCACGAGAAAGACGACGCCGATCAGCCGCCCGAGGAGGCGGTGCGTCCACTCCCACCAGTAGATCAGCCTGAAGGCGGCGAGGCTCATGCCGCGGTTGACGTACTCGTACTGGGGGATCTGCCGGTACTTCTCGAATGCCTCCTGCCACGCGGCGTCAGAGAACGGCGGCACCGCGCCCATGATCGGCTGCCATTCGGTGATGGAGAGTCCGGAGCCCGTAAGCCGCGTGGCACCGCCCAGGCCTATCATCAGGAAGATCAGCGCCGCCACCGCGAACAGCCATACGCGCACGGCTTTCGTGCCGGATGCGGCCAAGCCCAGGGAAGGCGAGAGTGCTCGTTGCTGCGCCATGGCGCCCAGTGTCTGCCCCGTGTCGGCCGCATCCGCAAGCGACGCATGGTCGCCCGCGACGCGCAGTGCGGCGAGGCCTGCCGATTCGGGCGGGATCAGGCCGGATGAGTCTGGGCGTAGACGTCCCGCATCGGGCAGGCAAAGCCGATGCTGTCGAGTCGCAGCTCATCCTCGCGGCCGATCTTCTCGGTCGCCTCCGGCCACCCGGCCGTCCGGCCCGCGCCGCAGGATCTCGGCCAGCACGCGCGTCGAGTACACCACCACGACCTCGCGCACGCTGGGGATGGTGGTCACTCCGCCGCTTCGGCCTGGTAGTCGAAGGGGAGACCCAACTCCTGCCAGAGCGTGGTGAGCGCCGCGGTCAGCGCGTCCATGTCGGTGTCGGAGTGCTGGGGCTGGGGGGTGATGCGCAGCCGCTCGGTCGAGCGCGGCACCGTCGGGTAGTTGATCGGCTGCACGTAGATGGCGAAGCGGTCGAGCAGGGCGTCGGTGATGCGCTTGGTCAGAACGGGATCGCCCAC
>DATBKR010000108.1:0-8939 GCA_036555805.1 Hyphomicrobiaceae bacterium
AGGTAGGCGGCGATCACGCCGGCCACCGCGCCGCTGGCGCCGACCAAGGGGAACTGCGAGGACGGCAGCGCCGCGGCGTGGGCGAGACCCGCCGCTACACCGCATAGCAGGTAAAAGACGAGGAACTTCACGTGCCCCATGGCGTCCTCGACATTGTCGCCGAAGACCCACAGGAACAGCATGTTGGACAATAGATGCAGGACTCCGCCGTGCAGGAACTGGCAGGTGATCAGCGTCAGCCATTGCGGCACCCTGAGCGCCAGCTCGCTCGGCACCGCCACGCCGCCGGCGCCCTGCAGGTGGAACAGCTCCGAGGGCACGAGCGCGAAGCTCACGACCCCGGCCGGATTGTCGTTGCCGCCTCCTAAGACCTCCAGCAGGAAGACCAGGATGTTGGTGACGACCAAGCCGAGCGTGACCCACTGGAAGCGGATCGAGCGCAGCGGATTGTCGTCGGAAATCGGTATGAAGACCACGTCTGCTCTCCCCCCGCCGGAGCCACCCCTACCGGTTCTCGCCCGGCACCCACAACACGTCGGCCCTGCCCAGGTCGTTGACGGTCCGGCTCGCCACGAATAGCAGATCCGACAGTCGGTTGATGTATTTGAGCACCGGCGGGCTCACATGCTCGCCCGGCTCGCGGGCGAGCGCCACAATGGCGCGTTCTGCGCGTCGGCAGACGGTGCGCGCCACGTGCAGTGCCGCTGCCGCCGGGGTGCCGCCGGGCAGCACGAAGGAGCGCAGCGGCGCGAGCTTCGCGTTCATGCCGTCGATCTCGTCCTCCAGGCGCTGCACCTGCGCCTCGCTCACCCGCAGCCGCGCGCGCTTGGGGTTGGACTTTGGCTCCGCCTCGGGTGCGCACAGGTCGGCGCCGAGGTCGAACAGGTCGTTCTGGATGCGCGCCAGCACGGCGTCGAGGTCGGGCAGCGCAGCAGCCAACTGCACGCGCGCCACCCCCAGCGCCGCGTTGGTCTCATCGACGCTGCCGTAGGCGGCGATGCGGAGCGAGTCCTTGGCCACCCGCACGCCGGTGCCGAGCGCGGTGGTTCCCGCGTCGCCGGTGCGCGTATAGATCTTGTTGAGGACTACCATCGGCGAACCCTTGCGCGGCTGGAGCGCTCCGCGGGTTTATGTCACTATGTCAGTCTAGCGAATTTTGGGCGGCCGCGCCGTCTCCACGGCCGCTGCCACATCCGCCGGCATGCGCATTGCTATGGCCGCAAGAAATATACCAGAAGCATCATGATGACGATGGCGAGGAACTGCAGGCCCACCCGCCAGCGCATCAGGGTCTGGCTGAGGTTCGGGTTGGAGCCGCGCAGCATGTTCCACAGCCCGGCCAGGAGCACCACGAACACCGCGGCCAGCGCAGCCAGGACGATGTAGCGGGGGAGACCATCCATGAGCTAACCAGTGGGGTTCGGGTTGGATCGGGCGCGCAGGCCGGACAGAGGCTCATCCATGCCACAATTGTCGCAATGCTCTAATAACCAATTTGGCGCAACTGAGGGGTAGCGAGGCCGGCAGGCGCCAAGGCCCGCGTGTTGGTTTGCGCGTCGCACAGGGGGGACCAAGCACGGACGTGACCTACTCGCTCGCAAGCTTGGCGCGCATGCTGCCCGCGGCCTTCGTTATTCTGGGAGGACCGCTGCTGGCGCAGGCCCAGGACACCCCCAGTGCCGAGGACGCGCGCAGGCGCCTGGAGGCCGACAAGGGCCGCCTCAGCGCCACCGAGAAGCGCTCGAAAGAGATCCAGGCCGGCCTCGACAAGCTCGCGGTCGAGCGCGAGAACATCAACAAGCGGCTCGTTCAGACCGGCAAGCAGATCCAGGAGAGCGAAGCCAAGCTCGGCACCATCGAGTCAAGGCTCGGGGAACTCGACGCCCAGGAACGGCAGCTGCGCGCCTCCCTGGCGGAGCGCCAGGGTGCGATCTCGGCCCTGCTCGCCGCCCTGCAGCGGATGGGCCGCAACCCGCCGCCCGTGTTGATCACGCGCCGCGAGGACGCCTTAACCATGGTGCGCAGCGCCATGCTGCTGTCCTCGGCGTTCCCGGAGCTGAAGGATCAGGCTGCCGGGCTCGCCAAGGAGCTCGCCTCGCTCACGAACGTGATCAAGAGCAGCCGCGCCGAGGGCGACCGGCTCAAGGCGGAGAAGGCGCGTCACGACGAGGTGCGCATCAAGTTGGCGGCGCTGCAGGACGAAAAGCGCCGGTCGAGTGCCCAGCAGCAGGTCGAACTGCAGGGCGTGCGCCAAGAGGTCGCAAGGATCGCGAAGAACGTCGAAGAGATGACCGACTTCCTGCAGCGGCTGGACAAGGAGGTGACGGCGCGGGTGCCCGCGCCCGCAGCCCCACCCGAGCCCAGGGCCGGCGCCGTGCTCGCGCCGAGCGGGGAGCGCGTGGCCATGCTTGCGCCCGGCCGCATCATGCCCAATATTCCGTTCGACCAGGCCAAGGGGACGCTGCAGCTGCCGAGCCAGGGGCGCCGCATCATCTCGTTCGGCCAAAGGGACAACCTGGGCATCCAGTCCAAGGGGCTCCGAATTCAGGCGCGGTACGGCGGCACCGTCTTTTCACCCTGCGACGGATTGATCGTGTACGCGGGCGAGTTCCGCACCTATGGGCAACTCTTGATCATCAGCCCTGGCGGCGGCTATCATATTCTGCTAGCAGGATTATCCCAGATCGATGTGCAGGTTGGCCAGTCCGTGCTCATGGGTGAGCCGGTGGGCGCGATGAGTTCTATTCCCAAGACACAAGCGGCGCAGGACAGCGGCCCGGTCCTCACGGTCGAGTTCCGGAAGGACCAGAAGCCCATAGACCCCGACCCGTGGTGGTCGGATGGCTCTCGAAAGGTGCAAGGATGACGCGTAAATCCGACCTCGCGTTCTGGGTTTTCATGGTGTTGGCGGCCCTGGCCGGTGCCACGACGGTTTTCAACGTCACCCGCACCTACTCGGCGACGCCCGGCAACTCCGAGATCTACCGCCAGCTGGACCTGTTCGGCGACGTGCTGGAGCGCGTTCGCTCCGACTACGTCGAGAAGCCCGACGACGCCATGCTGATCGACTCGGCCATCAACGGCATGCTGTCGGCGCTCGATCCCCACTCGGCGTACCTCAATCCCAAGAGTTTCCGGGACATGCAGGTGCAGACCAAGGGCGAGTTCGGAGGCCTGGGTATCGAGGTGACCATGGAGGCCGGCTCCGGCGTCGTTAAGGTCGTGTCTCCGATCGACGACACGCCCGCTGCCAAGGCCGGACTGATGGCCAACGACCTCATCACGCATCTCGACGGGGAGCAGATCATCGGCCTGACGCTGGAGCAGGCAGTCGAGAAGATGCGCGGCCCCGTCAACACTTCGATCACGCTGACGATCGTGCGCAAGGGCAAGGACGAGCCGTTCGACGTGAAGATCGTGCGCGACGTGATCCGCATCAACGCGGTCAAGTCGCGGCTTGAAGGCGATATCGTCTACGTCAAGATCTCCACCTTCAACGAGCAGACGCACTCCAACCTGGTGAAGCAGCTCGAGGCCTTGAAGAAGTCGCTCGGCAAGGCTCCGCGCGGCTACATCATCGACCTGCGCAACAATCCGGGCGGCCTGCTCGACCAGGCCATCAACGTCTCGGACGACTTCCTCGACAAGGGGGCGATCGTGCTCACCAAGGGGCGGTTGCTGGAGGAGACCCAGCGCGCCAACGCCCGGCCCGGCGATATCGCCGATGGCAAGCCGATCGTGGTGCTCGTCAACGGCGGGTCGGCGTCGGCCTCCGAAATCGTCGCCGGTGCCCTGCAGGACCACAAGCGGGCAACGGTGATCGGCACGCGCTCGTTCGGCAAGGGCTCCGTGCAGACCATCATTCCGCTGGGCAGCAACGGCGCCATCCGGCTCACGACCGCGCGCTACTATACGCCCTCGGGCCGCTCCATCCAGGCCAAGGGCATCGAGCCCGACGTGGTCGTGGAGCAGGAGCTGCCGCCCGAGCTGCAGAGCAAGGCGCCACCGCGCGCTCCCAGCGAGGCCACCCTTCCGCGGCACCTCAAGAACGACGGCAAGGACGTGAAGGAAAGCACCGGCTCGTCCAGCTATGTGCCGCGCGAGGCGGACAAGGACTCGCAGCTGCAGTACGCGCTCAAGATGCTGCGCGGCGAACCGCTGCCGCCCACGCCTCAGCCGGGCGCACCGACCGGCGAGGCATCGGCACCCAAGGCGCAGCAGAAGTAGCCGCGTACGGGATCAGACCCCTTTCGTCGGCGGGACAGTTGTGCCGCCGGCGTAGACGAAAGGGGTCTGACCCCGACCCCGATTCCGGAGCGCCGGGGCGCGCATGACATCCGAGCCGGCAGGCTACCGCCCGTGCGTGGGCATCATGGTCCTCAACCGGGCGGGCGAGGTCTGGCTCGGCCGGCGCCGCGACGCGCCCGCCGAGCCCGAGGGGCCGGGCACCTGGTGGCAGATGCCGCAGGGCGGCATCGACGAGAGCGAGGACCCGGCACAAGCCGCCGTGCGCGAACTGCGTGAGGAGACCGGCATCCGCTCAGTGCGCATCGTTGCGGAAAGCCCCGCCTGGTACACCTACGACCTGCCGCCGCGCCTGCGCCCCAAAGCCTGGGGCGGCCGCTATATCGGGCAAAGGCAGAAGTGGTTCGCCGTGCGCTTCATGGGAGACGAGGCGGAGGTGCAGCTGGCGCAGCCCGGCCACAAGCCCGAGTTCGACGCCTGGCGCTGGGCGAAGCTCGACGAGCTTCCCGACCTCGTGGTCACGTTCAAGCGCGACGTCTACGCCCAGGTGATCCGGGATTTCGCGTCGGTGGCCAAGCCTGAGGCGTAAATCTCGCCGGGGGTGGATGGCAAGCCAGCGCCGATCCCGAACTTGCGCTGTGCCGGGCCGCCTTCGCCCTACCACCACCAGAACGCCCGGCTGCTGCCCCAGCCGAACGGGGATCCGCCGTAGGCCGGCCGCTGGTAGCGCAGCCCCGCCTCGGGGCTTCGGCGCCGGATCTTGATGCCGCCCTGCGGCTCATTGCTCATCAGCACGATGAACTCGGTGGCCTTCCCGGTCTCCCGGCTCAGGCTCTCGTCGGACACGATGAGGGAAGAGCCGGGTGCCATGACTTCGGCAATGCGTTCCTGCGCTTCCTGCGGGATGGCGATTCGGTCGAGCGCCAGCTTGGCCCCCGCCAGATCCGCGGGCCCAGCGCCGGCATGGCCGTGGGCGTCCGACGGGCGGCCAGCCCGGGCCCTCGCTCCGCCCCCCGACCCGTACATGGACACCGCCGTCCAGCGCAGCTCTGCCTGCCCGTTGGTGTAGGCCAGGGCAGTGAAGACGTAGGTGCCGAGCGGGCGATCCGGATCGGCGATGGTGACGGCGGCATCGAACAGCGGCTCGCGTGCCTGGCGCACATAGAGGCGCTGCGCGGCGCGGCTGATGAACACCGACACCGGCGACAGCTTGCGCGCCGCCTCCTTGGCTTCGTCCTGGGCAGCGGCGCTGGCCTCCTGCGCCTCCTTGGCCTTCTGACGCAGCTCAAGGGCCAAGTCCACCTTGGGCTGCATCTCGGCCTTGGCGCGCTCCAGCTGCGCCGAGGCTGCCGCGAGCGCGGCCTGCGCCGCGGCCTTGGCCTGCTGCGCTCGCTCGGCGGCGGGGCCGGCACGCTCCGTGCCGCCGGCCTGCCCGGCTTGGCGCTCCGCCTGACGCAGCTGCAGTTCGGCCCGCGTCTTCGCGGCCTCGGCGCGGCGGCTGGCCTTGGTGGCCCGCGCCGCCTCGATGGTAGCGCCGCGGGCGGCGATCCTCGCCTCCTCCGCCCTGGCCGCCGCGCCGGCGGCGGCTGCGGCCTTCATGGCCGCGACGGCCCGCACGCTCAGCCGCGGCGCTGGCGGAACGGCGGGGGCGGTGGCCAGCGCGGTGTCGACGAGCCGGGCCGCACCCTTGCCGGGGCCCAAGGCGTCCGCGCCTGCGCTCGTCGCGCCGAGGCCGACGCCTGCAGAGGCCGCAGGCGGCGCGTCCGGCGGCAGCGGCTTGAACAGCGCAGGGTGCGCGAACGGGGCCGGGCTGATGTCGTCGCGCACGATGATGACCCGCATGCCGAGCTTGGTGCGCTCGAACAGGCGCTCGGCGAATCCCATCGGCATGCGGATGCAGCCGTGCGAGGCCGGACGGCCGGGCAATACGCCGGCATGCAGCGCGATGCCCGACCACGTCAGCCGCTGCATGAAGGGCATGGACGCGTCGTCGTACAGGTTGGAGTAGTGCTCCACCTGCTTCTCCAGCACGCTGTAGATGCCGGCGGGGGTCTCGTAGCCGGTCTGGCCGGTGGACACCGGCGCCTGCAGGATCGGCCCCTCCGCGTCGTAGATCGTCACGCGCTGCTGGTTGAGGGAGACGATGGCCATCACCGGCGTGGTCGAGGGGCGCGTGGCGACCGCCGTTTCCTGCTGACCCTGGCGGCCCTTACCGGGGGCGGCCTCGGCAATCCGGCCGACGAGGCCCATAAGACCAAGGCCGGAGAGGATCGAGGCGGCCAGCTTGAACGCGATCCGCAAGCGGCTGGGGGTGCACGCCATCAATCAAGTCCCTTTATGCACGCATGACGTCTTACCGAGCGGAGCCTGGGCAAGTGCTGCCCCGAGCTCGGCGCCCAATGTCCAACAGTGTCCTGGAATCGGCGGCGCGTCTGCAACGACCGCTCTTAACGGTGAAGCTTAAGCGAAGTTGGCGTTTGTTGGGCCGGGGGCTTACGGCACCGCTGCAGACCGGTGCTGAAGGCATCCGGCCAATGGCCGCTCCGCGCTCGCCGTGCGCGGCGAGCCGACACCGCGCGGGCATCGCGGCGCGTAGACCCAAACAAGGAAGGGCCCCGGCTGGTAGGGGACAGCCGGGGCCCGCTGGGACAAGGCGGCACGGGATTGCCAGACCGCACCGCGCTGCCCTTTTACTCTGATTCGCAACTTATGGCTGTATTTATCTTATTCGCAATCTCCGCAGGCTACGGCGGACGTAGGCGCGCATGAGCCAGGGCGCGGAGCGATGGACGGCAGAGCCCGCGGAGATCGATCCCAGGGCCGCCGCGGCCTCTCCGGCGAACGGCTCCCCGGCCTGCGGTGCATCTCCCCCTGCTCGGGCCTGGCGCATCAGCCTGACCAGCCACCACAGTGCGGCTGCCTGCGCCAACGAGGCGACGAGCCGCGGCACGAGCAGTTCCCCCCACGTGTAGTCGACGGCGGCCACGACCGTCACCGTCTCCGACACGGCGGCGGCCGCTGCGCCGGCCACCAGGATCGGCTGCGGCCCGCGGTAGAGCAGCACGGCGGCGAGCACGAGCGCGGCCTGTACCGGATCGAGCAGCGTCGCGAGCAGGAACGCCAGCATGGCCATGCGGAGCCTCCACGGTTCCGGCCACCCGCGCGATTCGTTGGGCAATAATGCGGCGAAGGCTGATTATTAGATAACAGATATTAGGTATCCGCTATTGCTTCCGTCGATCTCGTCCGCCACCGACGAGAAGCCGGCCGGCCGCGCCGGGCTGCCGCCGGGCGGCGGTGGCGCTCACTTGCCCTGCTGCCCGCTCAGGAACTTGACGCGGTTGCTCACAACGCGGCGGCAGGTGCGCGCCCATTCCTGCCGCGTCATGTGGGTGGCGGCATCCCAGTCCCGCAGGCACTGCGCAAGGTAGTCCGCGCCGCTGTCGGCCTTCTTCGCGTCGGGCTTCGCGGCGGCATCGGGCTTCGCGCTGGCGTCAGGTTTCGCGGCGGCATCGGGTTTCGCGCTGGCGTCGGGCTTCACGCTGGCGTCGGGCTTCGCGGCCGGCGGGATGATCGACGCGGGCGGCAGGGTCTCGTCCAGCTGCTGTTCGGATTGGCCGGACGCGACGCCTGCCAGAGCCACAATCAGGCACCCTGCGAGGAGCGGTCGACGCATGGGAGTCGGCGGCCTTGCGCTGTTGACTCCCGGTATTCAACCTGAAACGCCGCCGCAGCCCATCCGGGCAACTACCGAAACTTGGCGCGATGTCTTCGTAGCCTAGTACACGCGGGCCTTGGGCTGGATGTAGCCGATCTCGTTTGTGAGCGTGTAGGTATGCACCGGACGGTAGTCGAGATCGACCGTGCGGGAGTGATGGTCGGCCCAAGCCAGGGTGTGTTGCATCCAGTGCGCATCGTCGCGGTTGGGATAGTCTTCCCGCGCGTGCGCGCCCCGGCTCTCGGTGCGCGCCTCGGCGCCGACGACCGTGACGGCGGCCTGGATGATGAGGTTGTCGTATTCCAGCGTCTCCACCAGGTCCGTGTTCCAAACGAGCGAGCGGTCGAACACCGCGATGTCGTCGGTGGCGCGCCAGATCTCGCCGATCTTCTCCACACCCTCCTTGAGCAGGTCGGCGGTGCGGAACACGGCGCAGTTCGACTGCATCACCTTCTGCATGCGCCCGCGCAGCTCCGCCGTGGGCGTGCCGCCCTTGGCGTTGCGGAAGCGATCGAGCCGCGCCAGCGCCAGGTCGCCGGCGTCGCTGGGCAGGTCCGGCGGGGGTATGCCCCGCTCGACGGTCTGCGCGCACTTGATGGCCGCCGCGCGGCCGAACACCACAAGGTCGATGAGCGAATTCGAGCCCAGCCGGTTGGCCCCGTGCACCGAGACGGACGCGGCCTCGCCGATCGACATCAGGCCGGATACGCCGTATTCGGGGTCGACGCCCTTCTTGGTGAGCGCCTCGCCGTAGTGGTTGGTGGCCACGCCGCCCATGTTGTAGTGCACCGTGGGCACGATGGGCATCGGTTCCTTGGTGATGTCGACGCCGGCGAACACGCGCCCGTTCTCGAGCGCCGCCGGCAGGCGCTCCTGCAGGATCTTCGGATCGAGGTGCGAGAAGTTGAGGTGGATGTGGTCCTTGTTGGGCCCGCAGCCGCGCCCCTCGCGCATCTCGATGGTCATGGAGCGCGAG